>JAXDKY010000124.1:0-3801 GCA_034666885.1 Chloroflexota bacterium | reverse complement strand
GCGATCGACCGCCGCCAGTTCGTGGTCGGGCTCCTGTTCGGGCTCGCGGCCACGGCCCGGTTGTCGATCCTCGTCGCGGCCCCGTTCTTCCTCCTGGTGGGGGCGGGCGGCAGCTGGTGGCGCCGAGGCTGGTCGGCGGGCATCGGGGCGGCCATCCCGGTCGCCGCGCTCCTGGCCTACAACATCCTGGTGACCGGTCACGTGTTCCACCCGGCGTACGACCACCTGTACCAGCTCGAGGCCCGCGCCTACACGAGGCTCGGGTACCACGCGGACTGGGCGGCCGAGGACCCTCGCTACCTGGCCCAGAACCTCGGGATCATGTTCCTGTCGGCCCCCGAGATCCTGCCGACGCGCTTGCGCGACACCCTCGGTACGTTCGACGAGCCGCTGTGCACCAAGCCAGGCGCCCAGCGGGGGCTCTTCGACGGGACCTGCCCGCTGGCGGTGCCGAGGGACATCGGGATGAGCGTCCTGCTCACGAGCCCGGCCTTCCTGCTGCTGATCCCGGCCGTCCGCCGCTACGGCCGGAGCCGGCTGGTCACGGCTGCATGCCTGGCGGTCCTGCTGGTCGTCCTCATCGACCTGATGCACTTCAGCCAGGGCTGGGTCCAGTTCGGCTACCGGTTCAGCAACGACGCGCTCCCGTTCGCGTTGCCCCTGGTCGCCATCGGCATCGACGGCCTGACGGACGGTACGCGCCGCTGGGCGATGCCCCTCGCGATCGGCCTGGTCGTCGTGTCGATCGCCGTCAACGCCTGGGGCCTCATCTGGTCGCTCACGTTCGGATGGTGACACGCGGCGTTCGGTGGCTGCCGCCGGTCCTCGTCGGCGTCGTGGCCTTCGCCGCGGCTCGGCTGGCGTTGCTGCCCGGCGTCGGTTTCTGGGACACCGCCGAGCTGCAGGCCGTCGCCCCACTGCTCGGCACGGCCCACCCGACGGGCTTTCCCACGTACATCCTCCTCGGCTGGGTGGCGAACCAGCTGCTCGCGCCGTTCGGCGAACCGGCCTTCCGGATGAACCTGTTCGCGGCCATCAGCGTGGCCGTCGCGGCCGCCGTGACGGTCGACCTCGTCCGGGCGCTGACCCGCTCGGCGTCGCTCGCCGTGATGGCCGGGGTGGGGCTCGCGCTCACGGAGATCGCCTGGTCGATCGGCACCCACGCCGATGCCCACGCGCTCCACCTGGCGCTGCTCGCGATCCTGTTCCGCGGCCTAGTGGCCTGGGAGGACCGCGTCAAGCCCGACGGCCGGGTGTTGGGCGACCCCGCTTTGACCGACGACGGCCGCGGCCGCAAGCGCGGCGACCGCTTCCTCGTGGCCTCGGCCGTCGTGTTCGGGCTGGCCGTCGGCAATCACTCCGTCAGCCTGCTGCTGGCGCCCGGGATCGCCCTGTTCGTGTTGACGGTGGACCCCCGCATCTTCCGCCGGCCCCGCCTGATCGCGGCCTGCGCCGGTGCGCTGGCCGTCACGGTCGTCCTGGTCTTCCTCGAGCTGCCATTGCGGGCCGGGCCGTTCCGCGCGCCGATGGTCTACGGCGCCCCCGACACCTGGGACGGCTTCTGGTACATCGCCCTGGCGGAGCAGTTCCGCGAGAGCGTGGCAGGACCCCTCCTTGATCTCCCCGCGAAAGTCGGTGACCTCGTCAGCCGGACCGCGGCGACGTTCGGGCCACTCGCGGCGCTCATCCCGGTGGCGTTCGCGGGAACGGCGGTCCTGCGACCCAGCTGGGCCCTGCTGACCGGGACGTCGGCGCTGCTGACCTGCGCATTCGCCGCCTCGTACGAGAACGCGCAGATCGAGCGCTACTACCTCGGGCCGGCGCTCATGGCGTGGACCTGGCTGGCCATCTTCGCGGCCGGCATCGCGATGACGGTCGGTCGAGCCGTCGGAGACGAGCCGCCCAAGCCGCCCGACGGGCCCGAGCCGCCCGAGTCGGCCGCCTCGCCGGGTCCGCCCGAGCGTCGACGACGCGCCTTGCCCGCCCCCGACCCCCTCATCGCCCTCGGCCTGGCCGTGGCGTTGCTGCTCCCGACCGCGTTCGCGCTGCCCGGCCGCCTCGCCCGAGTGGACCGCAGCCATGATCTGGCCGCCCGCGACTGGGTCGACCGAGCGCTCCTGGTCATGCGGCCGGACGCCGTCATCGTCAGCTGGTGGAGTTACTCGACGCCGCTATGGTACGCACAGCACATCGAGGGCCGGCGATCGGACCTGAAGGTCGTCGACGATCGGACGCGCCTCGATGAAGGACTGGGAGACGTCACTGACGTGATCGACGCGTACCTGCCCACGCGACCCGTCTACGTGATCCGGGTCGACCCGGCCGATCTCGCGCTCCTCGAGCGACGCTACGTCCTCCAGTTCCTCGACGGGCCGGATGCCCGGTACCTGACCCGGGTCGTGTCCCGCCGCGAGAGCGCCGGGTGACGGCGACCGCGTCGCCCGAGACGGAGACCACCACCGCCGCGGACCCGGCGACCGCCCCGGCGCGCGTCGCCCGCCTGTCGTACTTCTTCCCGGCCCACAACGAGGAGGCCAACCTGGCCGGGCTCGTCGAAGAGGCCCTCGCCGTCCTCCCGGCCCTGGCCGACACGTTCGAGATCATCATCGTCAACGACGGCTCGCGCGACGGCACCCAGGCCATCGCGGACGAGCTGACGGCCAGTCATCCCGGGGTCGTCCGAGCCGTGCACCACGCGGTCAATCGCGGCTACGGCGCCGCCCTTCGCTCGGGTTTCGGCGCGGCCCGCCATGAGCTGGTGGCCTTCACGGACGGCGATCGCCAGTTCCACGTCGCCGACGTGGGTCGATTGACCGCACGATTCGCCGAACCGGACGCGCCGGACATCGTCGCGGGCTACCGCATCAAGCGCGCCGATCCGCTCATTCGCACGATCTACGCGCGTGCCTACCGACTGGCAAACCGCATCTTCTTCGGGCTACGGGTGACCGACGTCGACTGCGCGTGCAAGCTGTTCCGGCGCGAGGTGCTCGAGGGCATCAGCATCGAATCCGAGGGCGCCTTCTTCTCGGCCGAGCTCCTCATCAAGTTGCTGGCGGCCGGCCGGACCATCGTCGAGGTCGGCGTGCCGCACTATCCGCGGAGGGCCGGCACCCCAACCGGCGCCCGGCCCCAGGTCGTCCTGCGCGCCGTGCTCGACTTCTGGCGGCTGCGCCTGCACATGTGGGTGAACCGCGATCGAGCCCTCCGGCGCGGCCGCCCGGCCCTCGGTGAACCCGTCGCCTGACCGGACGGAGCGGGCCTAGCTGCCTCGGCCTTCCTGCTCCTGGTCGACGTCGAGCGAGTTGACGAACTCGCGGAAGACGTCCAGCCGCGGATCCACCGGCCCCTCGCCGGTCGACTCGATCGGCTCCCCGTCCTCGTCGACGCCGAGACCGCCGTCGGCGCCCAGGCCCGCCAGGTCGAGCACCGACGGGACCGCGAAGATCGGCGCGCCGACCCGCACCGCCAGCGCGAGCGCATCCGACGGCCGCGCATCGATCTCGCCGATCGTGCCGTCGCGCTCGACGAACAGGCGGGCGTGGTAGGTCTCGTCGACCATGTCGGAAATGACGACCCGCGACACCGTCGCCTCGAGCGCCTCCAGGGTGCTCGCGAACAGGTCGTGGGTGAGCGGCCGCTCCGGCGTCAGCCCCTGCAGGCGCATCGCGATGGAGCTCGCCTCCCAGGGGCCGATCCAGATGGGCAGATAGCGCTCCCGACCCGTCTCCTTGAGGATGACGACGTGGCGGCTCGAGAGCATGTGGACCCGAACGCTCTCGACGACCATCTCGATCAGGG
>JAXDKY010000123.1:0-5269 GCA_034666885.1 Chloroflexota bacterium | reverse complement strand
GCGTCTCCGAGGTGAGGAGCACGACCGTATTGCCGCTGACGAGCGGCGCCGCGAGCCGCGACACGAGCCCGAGCAACGACGAGGTCTCCGGCGCGACGACGCCGACGACGCCGGTGGGTTCCGGGATCGTGAAGTTGAAGTACGGCGCGGCGACCGGGTTGGACGAGCCGAGGATCTGGCTGATCTTGTCGGCCCAGCCCGCGTACCAGACCCAGCGGTCGATGGCGCGGTCGACCGCCTCTCGAGCGCGCGGCTCGCGCAGCCCCTCCGCAGCGCCGACCTCGGCCACGAACTGGTCGCGCCGGCCTTCCATCAGCTCTGCCACGCGGTAGAGGACCTGGCCGCGGTTCATGGCGGTCTTCGCGGCCCAGCCCGGGAAGGCAGTGCGGGCGGCCCTGACCGCATCGCGCACGTCCTTGCGCGAGGCCCGGCAGGCGTTGGCGATGGCCGTGCCATCCGCGCCGCGGACCAGGTACGACCGGCCGCTTTCCGAGCGCGGGAAGGCGCCGCCGATGTACAGCTTGTAGGTCTTGCGGACCTCGATCCGGGGGGTCGTCCCGTTGCTGGCGTGGTGGGGGACGACCAGGCGGCGGCCGTTCGTGCCGGCCATCAGCGGTCCTCCAGGCGGACATACGCATGGAGGCCGTGCATGCCGCCCTCGCGCCCGAAACCGGATTCCTTGTAGCCACCGAACGGCGACGTGGGATCGAAGCGGTTGAACGTATTGGCCCACACGACGCCGGCCTTCATCCGCGAGGCCATCTCGAGGATGCGCGAGCCCTTGTCCGTCCAGATCCCGGCCGACAGGCCGTAGGCCGTGTTATTGGCCTTCTCGACCGCCTCGTCCGGCGTCCGGAAGGTGAGCACCGACAGCACGGGCCCGAAGATCTCCTCGCGCGCGATGCGGTGGCTCTGGGCGACATTCGTGAACAGGGTCGGACGGAAGAAGTACCCGCGCTCGGGCAGGTCGCAGGCCGGCTGGTAGAGGTCGGCGCCCTCGGCGACGCCGCTGGCCACGAGCTCCGTGATCTTCTCGAGCTGCGCCTTCGAGTTGATGGCGCCGACGTCCGTGTTCTTGTCGAGCGGGTCGCCGACGCGGATCGTCGACAGGCGGTCCTTGAGCTTGTCGATGACGGTCTCGGCGATCGATTCCTGGACGAGCAGGCGCGACCCGGCGCAGCACACCTCGCCCTGGTTGAAATAGATACCGTTGACGATGCCCTCGATGGCCTGGTCGAGCGGCGCGTCGTCGAAGACGATGTTGGCCGCCTTGCCGCCGAGCTCCAGGGTCAGCGCCTTGTCCGTGCCGGCCACGCCGCGCCCGATCTTCTTGCCGATCTCCGTGGAGCCGGTGAACGCGACCTTGTCGACGTTGCGGTGCGTAGCAAGCGCCATCCCGATCTCGCCGGGTCCGGTGATGATGTTGACGGTGCCCGGCGGCAGGTCGGCCTGGACGCACACCTCGGCGAACAGCAACGCCGACAGGGGCGTGGTCGAAGCCGGCTTGAGCACGACCGTGTTGCCGGCGGCCAGGGCGGGGGCGATCTTCCAGGCCAGCATCAGCAGCGGGAAGTTCCACGGGATGATCTGGGCGGCCACGCCCAGCGGGCGGGCCACGCGCCCGGGAAAGGCGTAATCGAGCTTGTCCGCCCAGCCCGCGTAATACCAGAAGTGGCTCGCGGCGAGCGGCACGTCGACGTCGCGCGACTCTTTGATCGGCTTGCCTGAATCCATCGATTCGAGGACGGCGAACTCGCGCGATCGTTCCTGGAGGATCCGCGAGATGCGGAACAGGTACTTGGCGCGCTCCCGGCCGGACAGCTGGCCCCACGACCGGCGCTGGGCACGGCGCGCGGCACGGACCGCCTTGTCGACGTCGACCGGGGTCGCGCGGGCGATCTCGGCGAGCGGCTGCTCCGTGGCGGGATCGATGGACACGAAGGTGTCGCCGCCGGTCGCCGCCATGAACCGGCCGTTGATGAACAGGCCGTAGCGGTCCTGGAGGGTGACGATGTCGCGGGCTTCGGGCGCCGGCGCGTAGTCCCACGGGATCGCCTGGCCGTCGCCGAGACCCCAGCTGTTGGGCGCGCGGTCTGGCGCGGGAATCACGCTCGTGCTGTTCCGGCCGGCCATGCGCTGATTATGCACCGGCAGACCGTTCTATCCGCCGACCGACCCCAGCAGCAGCGGCGTGGCCGCAAGCACGGTCCGATCGCGTCCCGCGCTCTTGGCCGCGTACAGGGCGGCGTCGGTCCGGGCGATCAGGGCGGTCAGCGTCTCGCTCCCATCCCAGCCGGCCACGCCGGCCGATGCCGTCTGGCCGTCGGGCACGACCGAGCGCAGGCGATCGGCGATGCCCCCGGCCGTCTCGAGGTCGCAGTCCGGGAGGATGACGAGGAACTCTTCACCGCCGTAGCGCGCCAGCTCGTCGGCCGGACGGAGCTGCCGTCGCCAGCCGACGACAACGTCCTGCAGGAGACTGTCGCCGGCCTGGTGTCCGCGGGCGTCGTTGTAGAGCTTGAAATGGTCGAGGTCGAGCATGACGATCGACACCGGGCGATGGGTGCGCGGTGCGGCGGCGAGGATCCGCGTCAGGCTCTCGTCGAGGGCACGCCGGTTGGCCGCACCGGTGAGCGGGTCGGTCCGGGCGAGCGCCTCGAGCCGCGCGAGGAGGTCGGCGCGCTCGACCAGCGCCGCCGTCTGCGCGGCGAACAACCCGAGCAGGGAGGTGACGCGGTCCGAAATGGTTTCGCGCGCCTCGTGCCAGCTGACGACGAGCACCGCGACCGTGCGACCGTCCGTGACGATCGGCTGCCAGTAGGCGGCGCGGATGCCGAGCTTGAGGGCCGTCTCCTGGTCCGAGCGTGGGTCGGCCATCAGGTCGCCGACGAAGACCGGCTTCGACGTCTCGAAGACGAGCGCCGAGATCGAACGGTCGGCCACCTCGACCCGATCGACGACGTCGCCGGTACCGACCGTGCCTGTCGCCTCGAGCGCGCCCTTCTGCCCCTCGATGAAGAGGGCCATGTCCGCGCGCGCCAGGTCGACCGCGGCCGCGCAGATCGCCGCCCGACCGTCAACGCCGCGCTGGGCGAGGTCGCGCGCAGCGGCGAGGCGCTTGAGATCGTCGAGATGCTCGCGATCGCCCCGTTCTACCGCCCGTCGTTCCGAGATGTCGCGGCAGAAGGCGTGGAATCGCGGGCCATCGGGACCGTTCGTGGTCGCGATGGACACCTCAACGGCTACGCGAGTCCCGTCCGGCCGGACCACCTCCGTCTCGAAGCGGTGGTCGCGATCCGGCAACGGGCTGCCGGTACGCCACCGAGCGAGCCCGGCCTGAAGCCGGCCCCGATCGCCCGGCACGACGAGATCGAGGAGCACGGCGTGCCCGACCAACTCCTCCACGCTGCGCCCGAGGATCACCTCGGCGGCCGCGTTCGCGTCCGTCACGCGGCCGTTCCCGTCAAAGGACACGATCGCATCGGTCGCCGTATCGAGGATCGCGGTCGTTACCTCGACCTGCCGCGCGAGGGCTTCACGCTGGTCCCTCGTGTGGCCCGCCTCGATCGAGAGCGTTGTCACCAGGCGCTGCAGTCCGAACCCGACGAACGCACCGACCATCGACGTGAACAGGACCCGCCGCCATTCGCCGATGGGATAGTCCGGACCACCGACGATGACGATCGGGACCGCCAGGACGAGGGCCATGAGCACCAAGCCGACCACCATCTCGCGCCGCGTCCCCAGGTATCCCAGCATCAGGGGCGCCAGCAGCACGAGGGCCGAGTAGCCCGACTCTGCGCCGCCCGCACTGTGTCGCAGAGCGGTGACCGCGAGGAGATAGAAGGCTACGGGCACGAGCCGATTCGCTCGCTGCCGGCCGTCGATCAGCTCGATGACGACGAGCAGGACGGCGACGGCGCCGAGCGCCACGCCCAGCGCGAGCCATTCGGGCCGGACTGGCGGCAGGTCGAGCACGAGCGGGATCAGGACCAGCGCGATCGCCATGGCCATGGATCGTCGCGAGCGGCCCGGGTCGAGTCTTGGCCCGACGCTGCCATCCGGCGCAGTCGTGCTCGCCGAGAGGCGACTGGGCACGGGCGCGAGGACGGTCGACTCGGGCATCACCGGCGAAGCGTGGGCTCCCGGTCTCGAGCCGCCTACCACCCGAAGGTTCGGCCTACGACGAGTCTCCGGCGCTCAGCAGCGGTAGGCCGTCACCGGGTAGACCCGCTCGCAGTACCGGATATGCAAGTGGTCGTCGTGGCCGCTGTGCCACGTCGTGAGCCCTTCGCGGATGAGCACCGGATCGTTGAAGTAGATGAGCTTCACGTGTCCCGGTGCCGCCGCCCGGATGGCCTTGATCAGGTCACGGGTCGCTGCCCGGCTGTAGACCGAGAGTCGATACGTCGTCCGGCTGGTGCATTGGGCCTCGTCACGCCGCATCGGGCGGACGTCGACATCGAGACCCCGCTCGTGGCTGTCGTGGCCGGGGATGTCGCCGCCGTACTCGAAGCCGATGTCGCCGACGGCCACCCGCCCACGCCCGAGCGCGACCACCCCGACGGCGGCGGCCTGGAGCTGGCCGATGGCGGCGCCGGTGCCCCAGTCGGCCAGGCCGTTGCCGACCTGGTAGTCGCACAGCTTGCCGCCGAAGGCCGGCCGCTGGAAGTGGGCGATCAGGTAGCGCCAGGTGAGCGGCCCCGCGATGCCGTTCTGGCTGAGGTGGACATGGCCCTGGAAGGCGCTGACCGCACGCCGGGTCGCGGCGCCATAGACGCCGTCGACGGTGAGGCCCGCACGGCGCTTCTCGTTCAGCTGGCGCTGGAGCGCCTTGACCGCCTCGCCCGTCGAACCGGTCTCGACCCGCACGACGAGCTTGACCCACGTCGTCTCGCCGACCCGGCCGTCCACCGCGAGGCCGTGGCTCGCCTGGAATGCCATGACCGCCGAGGTCGTCGACGCGCCAAAGATGCCATCGACGAGCGGGCCGTCGCCCTGCTGGCGCAGGAGGCCCTGGATCGCCTTCACGTCCACGCCGCGGTTGCCCTGGCTCTGGTTGGGAAAGAGCGGCGCCGCGGCTGCACCGCCGGCGCCCAGCCACGGCAGGATCGAGAGCGCGAGGACGAGCGGACCGAGCAACCGCGCCACGCGGCGACGCCGTCTGGGGCTGGGCATGCGCGTCAGCGTACCCGAGGCGCTGGGCAGCGGCCGAGGCGAACCCGGTCAGGCCGAGCCGACCCGGTCAGGCCGGCGCTGCTTGCAACTC
>JAXDKY010000122.1:0-5074 GCA_034666885.1 Chloroflexota bacterium | reverse complement strand
AGCCCAGTAACGGGTAATGCGTGCAGCCGAGCAGCAGCGTGTCGATGGTGGCACCCGGCGGCCTCGGGAAGATCGATTCGCCGTCGGCGTCGCGCTCGCCCAGGAGGGCCGCCAGGCTGGCGGCGACCGTCGCCTCCGCGACCGGCCCGCTCAGCTCGCCGGCCTCGACCATCGGCACGAGATCCGGCGTCGCGTGCTCGTAGACCTCGACCGCGGGGTTCTCGTCCTTGATCGCGTTGAAATAAGCGTGCGAGCGGATCGTGGCGGGCGTCGCGATGACGCCGACGCGCCGATTGCGCGTGGCCAGCGCCGCGGCCGACGCGCCCGGCCGGATGACGCCGAGGACCGGCAGGTCGTAGCGCCGGCGAAAGGCGGCGATGCCGACGGCCGTCGAGGTGTTGCAGGCCACGACGAGGGCCTTTACGTCGCGCTCGACGAGCGCATCGAGCGACTGGGTCGAGAAGGCGAGGACCTGGTCGTCGGTCCGCACGCCGTACGGCGCGCGCGCGTTGTCGCCGAGATAGATCGTTGACTCTCGCGGTGACCGTCGCATGATCTCGCGCAGGACCGTCAGCCCGCCGACCCCCGAGTCGAAGACGCCGATCGGTCTCGGATCGGACACGACGGCCTAGCTACGTCCCGCGCCGACCGGCATACGCGCCGCGCCCATCAGCTCCACCGCGACGCGGGCCACGTCCTGGCTGACGGCCGCGTTCGGATCCGCGAGCACGAAGGGCACTCCCTCGTTGTTCGAGCGGACGACGAGCTGGCCATCCGACACGACGCGGTGCTCGGGCACGCGTCCGAGCGCCTTCTGGAGGTCGTCGGGCGAGATGCCGCCGGGGCTGTCGGCGCGGTTCACGAGGTAGCGGACCTTGGTCGCGGGATAGCCGATCGAGCGGAACGTGTCGGCCATCGCGATCGTGTTGTGGATGGTCGTCGAGTCGTACGTGACGATCTCGACGATCGTGTCGCTGGCGTCGAGGAACGCGAGGTTGAGGTCGTTGATCTGGCTCGACATGTCGATCACGATCGAGCTGTAGACGCGGCGCAGGAGCGACAGGATCTTGTCGATGTCGCGGGCCGTGATCATCTCGGACATCTCGATGCGCGGTGGCGCCAGCAAGATGTCGATGCCCGACGGGTCGCGCCAGAGCACGTCGGACAGGTCCGACTCGGCGATCCGGTCGGTCGGCAGGTCGAGGATGGACGGCGCGTCGTGGGGGACCTTGAGGAGTGAGCGGAGGTCGCCGAACTGGACGCTGCCATCGATCAGCACCGTCTTCTGCCCGAGCTGACCCATCGCCACCGCCAGGTTGAAGGCGATCGTCGTCTTGCCCACCCCGCCCTTCGGCGCGAAGATCGAGAAGACGCGCGTCGATTCGTTCGAGGTGGTCGCGTCGAACTCCTTGCGCACGCCCGAGATGCGGTTCATTAGGTCGAAGCCCGAGAACGGCATCGCCAGGACGCCGTGGATGCCGTTCACCGGGTCCACCTCGACCGGGTTCTGCGGCACGGTCAGCACGATGACCGGGACGTTGAGCTTCGCGGCGTGGATCTGCTCCACGAGCTGCGGACCCTTGATGCGGCCCTGCAGCAGCGCGTCGACCAGCACGACATCCGGCCGGAGCTCGCCGATCTGGGCGAGGGCCTTGCCCCCGTCCGTCAGCACGTCGAGCACTTTGACGGTCTGTTGCGCGTTCAGCAGACCGCGGATGTATTGCGCGACCTGCGGGACGTCCTCGACGATCAGCAGGCGTGTCTGGTCATTGCGGCTGGACATCGGGCTCGACGATACCATGCGGCCCGGGCTGGGACGTCCGAGCGTGGGCGCGGGCGCGTGCGCGTGGGCGCGGCCGCCGGTTCAACGGCGCTCAGCCACGAGGAGAGCCCGTTCCGATCCCGGGCCGATCGGCGAGAGGTCATAGCCGCCGGCGATGATCTCGACGCGCAGTCCGGCTTCCTCTGCGAACGAGGCCAGCTCGTCCGCCGACACGAGCCGCAGCCGGTCGTGGCGGACCCAGCGGCGGGGCGGCTCGCCCTGATGGCCTTCCTCGTAGATCGCGCTGAGCTCGATCGTGTTCGTGGCGGCGTCGTGCTGGGCGGAACCGATCTTCGTCACGACGGCGCCCGTCTCGGGGTCCGTGCGCGGCCATTCGAGCATGACCCGCCCGTCGAAGCGGCCGAGGTCCTCGGCGTCCGGGAGCCATGCATCGACCGTGGCGAGGCCGCCTGGCGCGAGATGCGTTGCGAGGGTTCGGAAGGCGCCCCGCTGGGCCTCCCGGCTGGCGAGCAACATGATCGAGTTCAGGGCGATGAACGCGAAGGCGTACTTGCCGGCGTCGGGGAGGGCCAGCTCGAGCAGGTCCGCCTCCACGAACTCGAGGCGCTCCGGGGGCAGGCCCGCGGCGGTCGCCCGGGCGCGGCCGCGGTCCAGCATCGCCGGGTCGATATCAACGGCCGTGACCGGGTGGCTGGCCAGGGCGAGGGGGACGGCGATGCGGCCGGTCCCGGCCGCCAGCTCCAGGATCCGCCCGTCGGCCCGGTCGGCGAGTGCCAGGTACAGGTCGAGATCGCCCGGATCGTCGTGGAGGTCCAGGTCGTAAAGACGGGCGAGCGCCGCGGCCGTGGCGGGATCGGGCCGGTCGAGCATGCCCCCGATGCTAGCCGCTCGTGGCGGTTGCAGCCGGGTCCCAGCGGACATACGAGCCGTCTCGCTTGCGCACGGCGAGGGCGCTGATCGCCTCGAGCGCCGCGCGGTTGGCAGCCATCGCCGTGGTCTCGGCATGGTCGTACGGCGGTGCCACTTCGACGATGTCCATGCCGGCGAGGTCGACCGCGCCCACGATCTGGCGCACCGCCCGAAGGACCTCCCGTGTCAGCATGCCGCCAGGCTCCGGGGTGCCGGTCCCGGGCGCCATGCCCGGGTCGATGACGTCGATGTCGAGGCTGAGATAGATGTAGTCAGGCCCGTCGAGCGCCTCCTCGATCGCCTGCGCGACGACGGCCTCGGCGCCGCGCTCCTCGATCTCGCGCATGAAGTGCCAGCGCAGGCCCTGCTGCTGCATCCATTCGAACGTTTCGACCGGCGGCCAGTAACCGCGCAGGCCGACCTGCACGAAGTTCTTGCCCTTGACCGCGCCCGATTCGATGAGCCGGCGCATCGGCGTGCCGTGGCTCGCCAGTACGCCGTGCGAGTCGTTCGCCGTGTCGGCGTGGGCATCGAAATGGACGATCCCGATGCTTCCCGGGCGGCGCACCTCGGCGACGGCGGTCGCCGCCGGCCACGTGATGGAGTGGTCGCCACCGAGGATGATCGGGATGGCCCCGGTCGCCGCGACCTCGCGCACTTTGCGATAGACCATCGCGTGGCCGCGCTCGATCCAGGCTGGCACGATGTTGGCGTCGCCGGCATCGACCACGGTGAGCAGGTCGAAGGCGTCGACACCGAGCTGGAGCGAGTGGATGGCGCCCGAGGTGTACTGCGCTTCGCGGATCGCGCGCGGCCCGAACCTGGCCCCCGGTCGGTGGCTGACGGCATCGTCGAACGGCGCACCGATGATCGCCACGTCAACCTGGCGGCGCCGGAGCTCCGCCGGGTCCGTGATCCATGGCAGGTTCATGAAGGTCGTTGGCCCGACGTAGGTCGGCAGCTCGTAGTCGCTGTAGGTCTCGAAGTCCTTGTCCCAGCCGTTGGCCGCGGCGAAGCCGGCGTCGGGGCCGGGGTCGAAGCGGGCGTCCGGGCCCGCGGCGGGGTCGGGATCGTGGGGGCGCTCAGCCACGTGGGTCCTCCGGAGACGGGCGCTGACCGACGGGTGCGGCCGCGTCACGGATGTCCGTCTCGCTGGGAGCGCCGCCGGTTCGAGATGAGCGTCCAGCGGGGCGCGCCGGGGTCGATGGTAGCACCGGGCTCGGCGGTGCCAGCCGGCTCGACGGTGCCACTACCCGGCTCCGCGCTGCCGGCCGAGCGCCTCCACCCGCCTCAGCCGGCGCGGAACTCCGCCCAGGCGGCCTCGACGAGCGCCGGATCGGTGAACAGCTCCACGGCGGTCTGGGCGATGAGCGTCGCGGCGAGCAGCGTCGTCTCGTCGGCACGCGGGGTCGCCGCTGCGTCGCGGAACAGGATCGAGTGGCCGGGCACGCCTTCGTCGCAGATCGCGAGGTCGGGATGGATGGCCGGGCAGACCCAGCTGACGTTGGCCATGTCGGTGCTGCCGGAGTTCGGGTCGTCGCCCATGTCGTCGATCCCGTAGGCGGCCATGTTGGCGCGGAACCGCTCGACCAGGACCTGGTTGTTGCGCATCGTCGTCGCGCCGCCGGAGTACGTGACCTCTACGGTCGTGCCCGTCGCCAGGGCTGCGGCCTCGCACATCGCGGTGAAGCGAGCCTTCATCTCCTCGTAGTAGGTCTGGTCGTCGCTGCGCAACATGAACCAGGCCGTGGCGCGGTCCGGGATGATGTTGGCGGCGGTCCCGCCCTCCTTGATGATCCCGTGCACGCGCGAGGTCGGGCGGAGCTGCTGCCGCCACAGGCCCACCGAGTTGAACAGCGTGATCATCGCGTCCAGCGCGTTGCGGCCTTTCCACGGGTCGGCGGCGGCATGCGCCTGCAGCCCGCTGAACACGATGTCGACGTCCTCGGACGCGAGCGGATGGGACTCGACGTGGTTCCGATCGCAGGGGTGATACAGCAGGGCCGCATCGATGCCGTCGAACAGGCCGTCATCGATCATGATCTGCTTGCCGCTCCCCCGCTCCTCCGCCGGCGTGCCGAGGAAGACGATCTCGCCTGGCAGGTCCCCCGCGACCGCCGCGAGCGCGATCGCGGCCCCGACACCGGACGCGGCCATCGTGTTGTGGCCGCAGCCATGGCCGAGACCGGGCAACGCGTCGTACTCGGCCAGGATCCCGATGCGCGGTCCGTCGCCGCCGCGTCCCCCGCGGCGGGTCGCCCGGATCGCCGTCGCCAGACTGCCGGCGGGATGCTCGACGTCGAACCCGTGGGCGCGCAGGACCTCCGCGACCCAGGTCGCGGCCTGCCGTTCCTCGAAGGCCGGCTCCGGGTTCGCGTGGAT
>JAXDKY010000121.1:0-3315 GCA_034666885.1 Chloroflexota bacterium | reverse complement strand
TCGAGGATCGGCTGGCGCAGCCCCCAGCGCTCGATGAGCTGGCGCATGGTCGTGCTCTCGCCGCCGGGCAGGATCAGCCCGCTGACGCCCTCGAGGTCGGCCGGTTCGCGCACGCGAACCCCCTCGACGCCGATGGCGGCGAGCGTGTCGAGATGCTCGCGGAAGGCCCCCTGCAGGGCCAGCACCCCGATCCTCATCGCGGGTACGTGCCGGCTTGCGTTACGCGCCTACCAGCCGCGGACCGCGAGCCGCTCCTGATCCGGGATCTCCTCGAGGGCGATGCCCCGCATCGGGGCGCCCAGGCCCTTCGACACCTCGGCGATCTTCTTGGCGTCGTCGAAGAACGTGGTGGCCTGCACGATGGCATTCGCCATGCGAGCCGGGTCCTCGCTCTTGAAGATGCCCGAGCCCACGAACACGCCCTCGGCCCCGAGCTGCATGACGAGCGCCGCATCGGCCGGGGTCGAGATGCCTCCGGCCACGAAGTTCACGACCGGGAGCTTGCCGTCGGCGGCGACCTGCTTCACGAGCTCGTACGGCGCCTGCAAGTCCTTCGCGGCGACGAACAGCTCGTCCTCGCGCATGGCCTCGAGTCGCCGGATCTCGCTGAGCACGTCCCGCAGCTGACGAACGGCTTCGACGATGTTGCCGGTGCCCGCTTCGCCCTTGGTCCGCATCATCGCGGCGCCTTCGTTGATGCGGCGCAGCGCCTCGCCGAGGTTGCGGCAGCCGCACACGAACGGGACCTTGAACGCGTGCTTGTCGATGTGGTTGTTCTCGTCGGCGGGCGTCAGCACCTCCGACTCGTCGATGTAATCGACACCGAGCGCTTCGAGGACCTGGGCCTCGACGAAGTGGCCGATGCGGGCCTTGGCCATCACCGGGATCGAGACGGCATCCATGATGCCGGTGATCATCTCCGGGTCGGACATGCGGGCGACGCCGCCGGCCTTGCGGATATCGGCCGGGACGCGTTCGAGCGCCATGACGGCGACCGCGCCGGCGTCCTCGGCGATCTTGGCGTGTTCGGGCGTGACGACGTCCATGATGACGCCGCCCTTGAGCATCTGGGCGAGACCCTTCTTGGTCGCCCAGGTCGACGTTTCGACGGTCATGGTGGGCTGTGATTCCTCAAGGTGGTGCGTTCGGTTCGCCGGCCGGATCTGGCCCCGGGGTCATCGCCCGCTCGAGTCGGCCGAGTCCCTTACGCGGTCGCGATTATCGCACGCGTTCCGGTTGCGCCCAAGCGTGCGTGCCAAGAGGCGCGCCGGGCGCACCCTGGACCGGCCTGGACCGGTCCCCCGGCGGTCGCCGGAACCAGCTGAGACGTCCCGACCCCGGTGCCTGTTACCGGTTCTCGCCTGTCGGCTGACCGACAGCCGATTCGCCGCAACGGGCCATACGGCAAGGCGTCTCCTCGGCAGACGAAGGAGCGGCTCATCAACCGGAGATCGCTCCCGTCGACAGGTTCGAAGGGGAATGACATGCGCAAGTTACTGGTGCTGCCGATGGCGGCGCTGCTCATCGCGACGATCGCCGCGCCGGTGTCCGCCGGGTCCAATGTCACGAACAGCAGCCAGTCGGCGGTGACCGCCCAGAGCTACTGGGGCTCGGGCGGAAAGGAAGACGCCCTCGAGGCCTACGGCTCGCTCTACGCCTGGCAGGACTCCGGTTCGTCGTCGGCCTATGTGGAATTCTCCGAAGGAAGCGGCCAGTGGGTCGACTGCACCCCGGCGGACGACACCGATGACTTCTACGGCTTCCAGGGCCAGTCCCGGTACGGATCCGGCGACGGCACCCTGAAGGTTGGCAAGGGGTCGAGCGACGCACACGCCTCGGCAACCCTCGAGATCTACACCGATGTCATCGATGACTGCGCCGGGACCTACGAAGAGACGTCCGCCAGCGGCGTCCTCGTCTCGTTCGACCTCGTCGCCAACGGACCCAAGATCATGGAGCGCGGCACCGGGTCCTTCAAGATCCCGAGCCAGTTCAACAGCCACTCGTCCTACAGCTCGACCTCCCGCTCGGCCGCCGGCACGGCCACGATCGGCGTTGGGCCTGCCATCGCCGTGGATGGCGGGATCGGCACCGTCAGCTGGCGCGATCACAGCAACGGCGGCTGATCTCGACGCCTCCCTCGGCCCACGAAAGCGGGCCGTCCGACACAAGGCCTCCTGGGCTTCGGCCCGGGAGGCCGTCCACGTTTCGGACCGTCCACGTTCAGCGGGAGACCGTGCGGATGACCCCCGACATGAGCTTTGTGGCCCGACGGGCGGCAGTCGGCGACAGGCGCGAGAGGGCCTCGACCAGTTCGAGGACATCGTCGTCGTCGAGTCCGCCGAGGAGGTCGAACAGGCGCAGGATCGTGGCATCCGGGACGCGGTCCAGGAGCTGCAACGCGCGCTCCATCTCGCGCGGCTCGAGCTGTGGGATGAGCCCCACGGCTCGATCGAACAACCGGACGAACACCACGAACGAGCCGAGCCAGTCGCGAAGCTCGGCCAGCTCCGCGTCATCGGGGTTCGCGGCCGATGCCGTCGCGGCCTCACGGGCCTTCTGCTCGAGGATCTTCACGATCGGATCGCCCTCGCGCACCTTGCGTTCGGCGATGACCCGACCGAACCACTGGAAGTGGTCCCCCACCGCGAGGTAGGCGACGCCCGCCGGCCCGCGCCGCCCGACGCGTCGGGGCTCGGAGACCCGCTCCACGATGCCCCACGATTCGGCCTCCGCGAGGGCCAGGCTGGCCGCGCGGTGGCTCAGGCCCAGAGCCTCGCGGACTTCCCGTTCGGTGAGCGGCGCCTGGCGCGCCATCAGGTAGGCCTGGACCCGGGCGATGGCCGGAGTCACGCCCCAGGCGGCACCCATCTCGCCCCACGCCTCGGCGAGATCCAGCCGGATCGACTCGGCGGTGGTCCGGCCGGGCCGGGTCGTGGGCGTGGCAGGGCCCTCGGCTGTTTCGTGCGCCTTGACAGTAGCGAGTTGTTGGTTCATAACTTGCTATGTGAGAGTAGCACGACAACCTGCGTCGTTGGGGCGGAGGTCCCGCCAGAGTCGGTGGCTGCTGGGCGTGACTATCGGCCTGATCTTCGGCGTCGCCTCGCTGATCGTCGGCACCATCGCTTGGGCCGTGGGCATCGTTGCATTCGTCCTGCTCGCGATCGATCCGGACCGAATCCCTTTGATCGGTGGTGCCTGCCTCGGCTTCGGGGTCGCGTGGCTCGCGATCATTCTGGTGGCGGATTCGCGCTGCCAGGCGGGCTGCAGCGGTCCGGACCTGACTCCCTGGTTGGCGGCCGGAGCGGCATGGGC
>JAXDKY010000120.1:0-8360 GCA_034666885.1 Chloroflexota bacterium | reverse complement strand
TCGGCGAAGGCGAGCTCGCGTTCGAGCTTTCGGAAACCGTCGAGGCGGCCCTCGTCGAGCGTCCCGTCTTCGATGGCGCGCCGGATGGCGCAACCGGGCTCGCTTCCGTGACGGCAATCGCTGAAGCGGCACTGGGTCGCGAGCTCGGTGATGTCGTCGAACGCGGTATCGACGCCCTCGTCGGCGCCGGCGACCTCGAGCGAGCGGATACCGGGTGTGTCGATCAGGAGGGCGCCGCCGGGGAGGGCGAACAGTTCGCGGTGGGTGGTCGTGTGGCGGCCGCGGGAATCGTCGTCGCGGACATCGGCGGTCGCCTGGCGCTGTTCCCCGAGGAGCGTGTTGAGGAGCGTTGACTTGCCGACGCCCGACGAGCCGAGCACGACCGACGTTTGACCGTCGACCAGGTACGCCCCGAGGTCGGCGACGTGATCGCCGGTCAGCGCCGACAGGACGACGATCGGGACGCCCGGGGCGACGCCTTCGACCGCGGCGAGTCGCGACTCCAGCTCGCGCGCGATGTCCGCCTTGTTCAGCACGATGACCGGCGTCACGCCGCTCGACCACGCGACGGCCAAGTACCGCTCGAGGCGGCGCAGGTTGAAGTCCCCGTCCAGGCCCGCGACCAGGAACGCGATGTCGACGTTCGAGGCGATGACCTGCTCGTCTGCGAGGTTGCCGGCGGTGCGCCGGCTCGCGTCGGCAGCGCTCCGGACGAAGGCCGTTCGACGTGGCAGCACCGCAGCGATCACGGCCGGGTCGTCCGGGGCCGCGCCGGGGGCCGCCGGCTCGAGCGCCACCCAGTCGCCGACGGCCGGGAAGTCGGACGCCGCGAGCGCCTCGTGACGGAACCGGCCGGTGACGGTGGCTGAGCGATCGCCACCCGCGTCCCCGCGCACGATGGCGGTCTCCTTGTGCACGGCCACGACCCGGGCGGGACGCCGGCCCCCGGCCGCGAACGGCTCGAAGGCGGCATCCCACCCGGCATCCCAGCCGAGGCCTGTCGGAGAGGCGGCGAGGGTCATGGCCCTACCCGACTCGCTTGAGCTTGCCGGTGCGCTTGGCGTAGCGCTCGGCCTGCCCGAAGGCCCACAGACCGAACGGGATGAGCACGGCCCCCGCAACGAGCAGCGGCCACACGTCATGGAACAGCTCGGTGATCGGTGTGCCGTGCAGCAATCCGGCCCGCACGCCGTCCAGGACGTATGTGGCCGGCGACAGGTGCGACAGCACCTGCATCCAGCCGGGCAGGATGTCGACCGAGTAGTACACGCCGCTCACGAGCAGCAGGCACGACTGCAGCACGAACGTCATCTGCGCCCCGCGCTCCACGTACAGCAGCGGCAGGATCGCGGCGATCATCCCGATCCCCACGAAGCTGAATGAGCCGAGGAGCATGAACGCGAGCGCGGTCATCGGGTTCGCGTTCGAGAAGTCGAGTTGCGGGAAGAACAGCACGAGCGCGATGAAGATGACCGCCGTGTGGATGAGCCCGTACGCCATGGCGTACAGCACTGAGCCCAGCAACTGGGCCCAGCGACGGACGGGCGCCATGAAGGTGTACTCCAGGGTGCCCTCCCAGCGCTCGACGGCCACGGTCTCCGCGATCCAGCTGAAGACGACCGAGAGGTAGTTCCAGAAGATCGCTCCCACCATCAGCGTGAGGAGCAGCGTCGGGCTGCCCTGGTCCGCACCGATGAGCGAGATCGAGAGCGCGCCCGCGACGGAATAGACCAGGAAGGCGATCTCCCAGCCCCAGTAGCGGCGTGTCAGGAAGAAGTTGCGCTCGATGAAGGCGTATGAGGCCTTCAGCTCATGGGCGACGATGGTCACGAGAGGATCTCCTTGGTGTCGAGGAGCTGGCTCGGCTCCTTATCGGGACCGAGCCAGCTGTGGTGAGGGCTCCGACGCGATCCGCTGACCGACCGCGATGACGCGGCGGCCGATGGATCGGCGGATGGACGGGCGGGGCATCGTGGAGCGGCGCTCGCGTGCGGCTCGTTCGATCTCCCGCTGCTGGAACTCGCGCGCCAGCGCGAGGGCCAGGAATCCGTGGGTCTGCATGGTTATCACCTCCTTTCCGTCGATCATTCGTCGTCGCCGCTCTCGTCCTCTTCGACGTCGTCGTCGAGGGAGCGGCCGGTGTAGGTCATGAACACGTCCTCGAGCGTCGCGTCGTGGCCCAGGCGCTGCGTGGTCTGCGCCTTGAGCTCATCCGGCGTGCCTTCGGTGATGATCCGGCCGTCGTTGAGGACCACGATCCGGGCGCACAGGCGCTCGGCCTCCGCGAGGTCATGGGTCGTCAGGACGATCGTCGCGTCATGGGTCTGGTTGATCTCCTCGATGAAGGTCTGGACGTCGAGCTTGCTGCGCGGGTCCAGGCCGGTGGTCGGTTCGTCCAGGAGCAGGAGCATCGGGCTCGTCAGCAGGGCTCGCGCGATCGCGACCTTCTGCTGCATCCCTCGACTCATCTGCTCCACGGGCCGGCTTGTCCGCTTCTCGGCGATGCCGAGCCGGCCCATGATCGAGATGGCGTCGCGGCGGGCCGTCTTGCCATCGAGGCCGTACAGCCGTGCCGCGAACATGAGGTTCTCCATCGGGCTGAGCTTCTTGAAGAACGCGGCGTCCACGCTGACCCGGTTGATCAGGCGCTTGACCGTGAGCTCCTCGCGCTCGATGTCGTGGCCGAAGACCTCGACCCGACCCGTGTCGAGGGTCAGGAGCCCGCTGATGAGGCGGATGAGGGTCGACTTGCCCGAGCCGTTGGCACCGAGGACCCCGTGGATGTCGCCGCGCTCGAGGCGCATCGACACGTTGGTGATCGCGGCGACCGGCTTGCGCTTGCGGCCGACCTTGAACGACTTGCTGACACCCTCGATGAGCAGCGCAGGCACCGCCGACGTCGCGGTCGACGCGGCCGGCAAGGCCACCGAGGTCGTCGTCTTCAGTTGGTTGGTGATCGTGGCGCTCACTTCGGTGCTCCAGGGTCGTGGCGGGTGGAGGTGGTTGGTCCGGACATGGAACGAGCCGCGGGCCTCGTCCGACGCTTTCGTCGGGTGGCCTCGCGGCTCGTGATGTGGGTCCCGGTCTGCCTGGCGGGGCAGGGAAGGGCATCAAAAAAGCCGGGGGCCTGATCTGGCCCACGGCTCGGGTTCTGTCCGGAAGGCGGTCCTGCCGCCTGCGGCTAGCTCGAGATGGGCACAGATCTCCCGCGATCCGGGACGCCATCGGGCGCCACGTCGCGTCGGAGATTCAGCAGCATCGTCATTCGGAGACCGCCTCCAAAAGAGCTAGGCAAGGCGCGCGACTTGCACACCGGCGGGCAGTCTAGGCGCGCGGCTGGGGCCGTGTCAACCTCGTCACACGACGATGTCGCACAGGCGACAGGCGACGTAGGACGCGCGGGCGTTACCGCCTCCGGAGCGTCTTGCGAACGATCGGACGGGCCGCCGCGGTCGCGTTCGCTTGGCGCCGCGCAACGACCTTGAACCCGGCCCGCTCGAACATCCCGAGCGTGCCGTGGTAGGCATTGGCCGACGGGATCCGCTCGCCACCTGCGAGGTCGACGGGGTAGCCCTCCAGGGTGGTCGCTCCGTGGGCACGGGCGTAGTCGATCGCGCCATCGAGCAGCGCCACGGCGATGCCCTGGCCACGCGATCTCCGCCCGACCACGAAGCACACGAGCGACCACACGGCCTTGTGGTCCAGCGGGGCGAGGATCTTCGAGAACGCAAGGCGCTCGAAATCCTCGCGGGGTCCCAGGCTCACCCAGCCGACCACCATGTCGCCGTCATACGCGACAAGACCCGGGGCGTGCTCTTGCTCTTCAACCGCCGACTCGAGGATCTGGCGGTTCTGTGCCCCCGTCGAGTTCGTCCAGTCGCGGCCGCGAGCTCGGAAATAGGCGCACCAGCACCACTTCGGGTCGCCGCCCTGGTCGAACAGCGTCGCGAGGTCGGGGATGCGGTCTCGCGTGAGCGCTTCGATGCGGATGGCCATGTCGTCGATGGTAGGCAGCATCG
This sequence comes from Chloroflexota bacterium, assembly GCA_034666885.1. Lineage (GTDB taxonomy): Bacteria > Chloroflexota > Limnocylindria > Limnocylindrales > CSP1-4 > SPCO01. The sequence goes on along the minus strand of JAXDKY010000120.1, from coordinate 4,341 downwards.
TGACGGTTCGTGGCAACAACGAGACCGACGGTACGTCAGCGGCGCGGCCAGGCACCGAACCGTTTGACGCTCCCAAGGGTCGGCCGTACGCTGGCCGCCCCGAACCGGGAACCACGGATCGTTCGGAGATCCCCTTTGGCCGAGACCTCGTTCGCGCGGGGCCGGTGGGCCGTCCGCCACGTGCCGCCGACGCCGCGCTCCATCGTGGAACTGCTGCGGGCCGGCACCCTCGATGCCGAGCTGGCAGCGACGCTATGGGTCCTGATCGAGGGCCGCGTGCCGATCATCGTTGCCGCGGACGGTCGGGGAGCCGGAAAGTCCACGCTGCTTGGGGCGCTCCTCGAGTTCCTCCCGCCGGGCGTTCGCACGATCGAGCTCGAAGGCGCGACGGAAACGTTCGACTGGCTGCCCCAGGCCACGGAGCTCGGCTGGGATCGACCGCCCCGTCCCGCACCGGCGGCCGAGACGCCCGACCGTGAGGCCTCGATGCATCGCCCCGTCCGCCCCGACGACACCGTCCTGCTCATCCCCGAGCTGTCCGACCACCTGCCGTCCTACACCTGGGGCGCGGAGGCGCGCATCGCGATCCGGGCGGCGAGCATCGGGTACGACCTCGCGGCGACGATCCATGCCGACGATCTCGAGGGCGTCTTCGCTGCCCTCCGCCATCCACCGGTCGGGGCGGACGATGACGAGCTGTCACGGCTCGGTGTCGTCGTGATCCTGCGGCGGCTTGCCAGCGACCGCCGGCGGATCGTGGCCGCTCACTACATCCGGCCGACCGCCCGGGACGAGCACGGCCACGTCCAGCGGCTCGGCCCGGCAGTCCTCACCACCTGGGACCCCAACGTCGACCGATTCGAGCATTTCGGCTGGGGCGTGACGCCCGAACTCGCCCTCCGCGTCGGGCGCAGGGCCGGCGACTTCGAGCTCGAAGTCGATCGTCGCCGCGACTATCTCGCCGGCCTGGCGGAGGCCGGCATCCTCGAGGTCGACGCCGTGCGCGCCGCCATCGACGGCTATCGAACCACCATCGCCCCCGACTCGACACCGATCGCCAACTGAGGTCACTGCATGCCGACCACCGCGCGCCCCGCCACCATCGCCGAGCTACGGACCGCTGGTTGGCGGTCGCGGACCGTCAAGGAGGAGCTTCGCGCCAACCTGCTCGAGCGCCTGGCGACGGGCGCGGAGGTGCTCCCGACGGTCGTCGGATTCGAGGAGACGGTCCTCCCATCCATCGAGAACGCGATCCTCGCCGGCCACGACATCGTGTTCCTCGGCGAGCGCGGCCAGGCGAAGACGAGGATGGCTCGCCTGCTGGTCGGCCTCCTCGACGAGTGGATCCCGATCGTCCACGGTGGCGAGTTGAACGACGATCCGTACGCACCCGTCAGTCCAGCGGCCAAGGCGATCGTCGACCTCGAGGGCGACGAAACTCCGATCGACTGGCTGCCGCGCGACCGGCGCTACGCGGAGAAGCTGGCCACGCCCGACATCACCATCGCGGACCTCATCGGCGAGGTCGACCCGATCAAGGTCGCCGAGGGTCGCTACCTCTCGGACGAGTTGACGCTGCACTACGGCCTCATCCCGCGCGCGAACCGCGGGATCGTCGCGATCAACGAGCTGCCCGACCTGGCCGAGCGGATCCAGGTCGGCCTGCTCAATGTGCTCGAAGAGCGCGACGTCCAGATCCGGGGATTCACCGTGCGCCTGCCGCTGGACCTCTACGTCGTGGCCTCGGCGAACCCGGAGGACTACACGTCACGGGGCCGGATCATCACGCCGCTCAAGGATCGCCTCGGATCGCAGATCCGGACCCACTACCCGCGCACGCTCGACGACGAGATGGCCATCGTCCGCCAGGAGAAGCACCGTTTCGCCGTCGCGGAGGGCGCGCCGGTCGTGGTCGTGCCGCCGTTCATGGAGGAGGCCGTCGCCGAGCTGACGCACCTCGCGCGCCGCTCCCCGGAGATCAGCCAGCGGTCGGGCGTGTCGGTCCGGGTGTCGGTGGCGAACATGGAGGTGTTGGAGGCGGCTGCGTTGAAGCGGGCGATCCGGCTCGGTGAATCGTTGGCCGCGCCGCGCGTCTCTGACCTGGGGGCCGTGATCGCGTCCACGGTCGGCAAGGTCGAGTTGGAGTCGGTCGGCGACGAAGCCCCCGAGGAGCGCGTGGTCGAGCGGCTCATCACGAAGGCGTTGTACGCGACGTTCACGCGGCGCGTAACGCTCGATGACCTGGATCCCGTCGTCGAAGCGTTCGAGGAAGGCTTCATCGTCGAGACCGGCGAGCGCACGCCATCCCGCGAGTACGTGGCGTGGGCCCGGGAAGTGCCCGGGCTTCGCGACGCGGTCCGGGATCTCGGCACGTTCGACGTGACCGACGGCGCCGAGGAGCCCGCGGTCGTGGCGTCGGCCGTGGAGTTCCTGCTCGAAGGCCTGCACCTGGCCCGGCGCATCAACAAGGAGCGGGTCGCGGGCGGGACGGTCTACCACCGGTGACGGGCTACTCGCCCGACTGGCGCGATCTGGGCGGCCGTGTGCCGCCGGCTCGGTCGCGGGGTGGAGCGGCTGGTGACGACGCCCTGGCGGCCGTGGCGCGGCGCGCTCGCTACTCGCGCTGGGACGGCACCCAGCAGGTTCCCGACCTCGGTGCGGACGAGATCCTGGACGAGCTGTCGAACGACGTGATGGCCGAGGGCGATCTCGGCGAGGCCCTGCGGCGCCTCATGGAGCGCGGCTGGCGCAGCGGGGACCCGACCCGGCCGGACCTGCCTGGGCTGCAGGACCTGATGGATCGCCTCGGCCGACGGCGCGAGGAGCTGCGCGAGCGGTTCGATCTGGGCGACGTGCTAGGTGACATCCGGCGCGAGCTCGAGGAGATCGTCGGACAGGAGCGCGCCGGCGTCGAGCGTCGCCTGGAACGGTCCGGCGCTCCATCGAGTCAGGACGCGGCCCGCCGCGACCAGCCAGGCGACTCGGCGCGGGACCGCACACGGGCCGATGAGGGTGGTGTCGAGGATCCGTCGGCCTCCGATGCCGTCGACTCACCGGACGCCGCTGCGCCCGGCCCCGCCGACCCCAGCGCCCCCGACCGCGGCGCCCTCGACCCCGACCTCCAGAAGCTTCTCCGGGACGTGGCCGCCAAGCGGCTCGACCAGCTCGACGCCTTGCCGCCCGACGTGGGCGGCCGTATCCGCGAGCTGCGCGAGTACGACTTCCTCGAGCCCGACGCTCGAACCCGCTTCGACGAGCTAGTGGAGCGCCTCGGCAAGCAGGTCCTCGACCAGTTCGTCGGCGGCATGAGCGACGCCATCCGGTCCGTGACGCCCGAGGATCTCGCCGCGAATCGCGAGATGGTCCGCGACCTCAACGAGCTCATCCGGGAGCGGATCGGCGGCCGCGACCCCGACGCGAGCGAGTTCCTCGCCAAGCACGGCCGGTTCTTCCCGGGCGCGCAGTCGTTCGACGACATCATCGATCAGCTCGCCCAGCGGATGGCCGCCATGCAGTCGCTCATGCGCTCGATGAGCCCGGAGCAGCGCGCCGAGCTCGAATCGATGATGGAAGCGCTCCTGCGCGACGACCGCCTGATGGTCGACCTCGCCGAGCTCGCCTCGAACCTTGACTTGCTGATGCCGGGCGGGCTCGGCGATCGCGTCCGCTTCGACGGCGACGAGCCGCTCTCGCTCGAGGGTGCCCTCGCCCAGATCGCCCGGCTCCAGGCGATGGAGCGGCTGGAGGACGCGCTGACCGACGTCGACGGCCCCGGCGACCTCGCCGATATCGATCGCGACCAGGTCCGCGAGCTGATGGGCGACGACGCCGTCCGCGATCTGGATGCGCTCGACGACCTCGCCCGGCGGCTCGAGGAGGCCGGCTACCTGACCCGCGACGGCGATCGACTCGAGCTCACGCCGCGCGGGAGCCGGAAGATCGGCCAGAAGGTGCTCGACGACCTGTTCGCTCGACTGCAGCGCGACGCGTTCGGCGGGCATCGCGTGGACCGCGGCGGGCGCGGCGGGGAACGCGAAGAGACCACGAAGCCGTTCGAGTTCGGCGATCCCTTCCACCTCGACCTGCGCGGCACGCTGACGAATGCACTGGCCCGCGAAGAGAACGCGCCGGCGCTGCGCGGGACCCGCGGCGTCCGCCTGACCCCCGACGATTTCGAGGTCTTCCGGACCGAGCAGCTGACCCGGACCGCGACCGTGCTGCTGGTCGACATGAGCCGCTCGATGCTCCTCCGTGGTTGCTTCCTTGCGGCCAAGAAGGTCGCGGTCGCGCTCGACACCCTGATCCGGACCCAGTACCCGCGCGACCACCTGTCGGTCATCG
>JAXDKY010000119.1:0-12575 GCA_034666885.1 Chloroflexota bacterium | reverse complement strand
GGCGTCGTGAGGTGCGCCTGCTGACGCCAGTAGCGAAGCGGCAGATCCGCCTTTCGCGAGGCGAGCCGGTCACGCAGCGCGATGCGGTCTCGATCGCCATCGCCGATGGCCTGGGCGAGATCCGGGCGGGCCGACGACAGGTTCGTGCCGTGGGCGGTCACGCGAACAGCTCCCGCAGCAGTTCCAGTGCGGTCCGCTCGATGATCCCGGCGACCTCCGGCGAGAACGGCGCCGGTTGGCCGTAGCCTCGATGCGAGATCGCCGGCTCGTAGCCGCCGTAGGGGTATTCGTCCGGGGTAGCCACGTAGCCGAGGCTCCCCTGGCTGTAGCCGGCGAAGATGGTGACCCGGGCTGGCGACGCAGACCGGACCGCCGTGCCGATCGCGCCGAAGATCTCGCCCGGGGCGCCCACGACCGCACAATCGCCGATCCGGGCCGCCCAGATCTCGCCGTCGACCGCGGTCGGTCGGCCGCCCGCGGCTTCCTGCGCGAGCGTCGTCTGGAGCCACGAGATGTGGTAGCGGATCGGGTTCATCGTGACCCGTGTCTCGCCCGCCGCGCCCCGCGCCGCCAGGTCGGCCTTCCGTTCGGCGAGCTCGCGCTCGAGGTCGGCGACACTCGGCAGGTCGAGCAGCGGGAGCGACACGATCCGACGCGACGTCCGCAGCGGCTGCCCGGGCGGATCCGCGGCGAGCCGACGTCGATACAGGGAGATCGGCGTCACCGAGCCCCAGTCGGACCGTTCGAACTCGACAGGCCACGGGTCCGCATCCGCGATGGCGTGGGCGGCTTCGAGAGCAAGCCGCTGGCCGAAGACGTCGGCCGCGACCTCAGCCCCGTCGTCGTCGCGGAAGGCCTCCAGGGGCAGAGCATCCCCCGCAGCACCCTGGAGGAACACCGTCACGGCGACCGGTCGAAGCAGATTCGACAAGTGCGACCGGAGCGGACCCACGAAGTCCGGGCCCGCCCCCGGGTAGTCGGGACCGATAACCACCGGATGGCAGGCGAACGAGACAAGGGTCGCGATCGGATCCGAATCGAGGGGCGGCCCGTCCCGCCCGTCCACCCGGATGGCGACCACCGAATCGTCGCGGATCCCACCGGGGTTCCACCCCAGGATCGTCCGCCCGTCCGGCGTCCGCTCCCGGCGATTGACCGCCAGGCCGGCGGCCCGTCCGACGCCGCCGCTCACCCGCGCGGGTGCGAGCCGGCCGACCGCCACGAGAGCCGCCGACGCATATCGATCCGGGACGGAGTCCCAATAATGCAGCTCGGTCTCGGTCCAGCCGTCGAACTCGCCGCCAAGCTTGATGGTCGCGCCAGGCCACGGTGCGGCATGCGTGTGGCTCGAGTTGAGGAGCACGGCAGCCGGGTCGCCCTCGACGACCTCGGCAACGCGTGCCCGGATGCGATCGGCCATCGGCGTCGTCAGCCCGACGACATCGGCCGCGATGATCGCCACCGTCGTGCCGTCCGATTCGTCGCGGAAGACGCAGGCGGTCGCCATCAGCGGTTCGTACGCCGACCGCGCGGCGAGGGGTCGGCGGATATAGCCGAGGAGGTCCACCGGGAACGGCGGCGTGATATCGACTTCGGCAGCCCCGGCGAGGAGGGTCACAGCGCCACCTCGGCCCATGCCGCGGGGGCCTCGATCGTCCGCTTGAGCGTACCCAGGAAGCCAGCCGCTGCGACCCCGTCGACCGCCCGGTGGTCCGACGAGAGGGTGGCCGTCAGCAGCTTGCGGGCGACGATCTGCCCGTCGCGGACGACCGGTCGCTCGATGGTCTTCGCGGTCGCCAGGATCGCCACCTGCGGGGGCGTGATGATCGCCGTGAACGCCGTGACGTCAAACATCCCGAGATTCGACAGCGTGAACGTGCCCTCACTGACCTCGGCGGCGCGCAGCTTGCCGGCCCGGGTCCGGGTGGTCAGGTCGCCGAGGGCCTGCGCGAGGTCCGCGACGTCGCGATCACGGCAGTCGAGGAGCGCCGGGGCGATGAGGCCGTCGTCGAGCGCGATCGCAACGCCGATGTTGATGGCGTCCCACCGCTCAAGCCGATCGCCGGCCCAGGCCGCGTTGAACGCCGGATGCTCCGCCAGCGTTAGCGCCACAGCCCGCAGGAGGAAGGCCGTGACCGTGATCCGTGCCTCGCGCGCGCGTTCGCTGTTGGTCGCCGCGACGGCCTCGAGGAGCGCGTCCATCTCGATCTCGGTCGAGAGGTAGAAGTGCGGGATCTGCTGCTTGCTCTCGGTCATGCGCCGCGCGATGGCGCGACGCATCGCGCTCGGCGCGACGGGCTGCCGGCCCGGCGTAGCGGGGGGCTCGGCGTCGACCGTCACCTACGCGCCATCCTCGAGCCAGGCGATCGGCTGACCGACCGGGACCTCGTCGCCCGCGTCGTGGACGATCTCGGCCAGGACGCCAGAGGCGGTCGCCTCCATCTCGACGGTCGACTTGTCCGTCTCGATCTCGGCGATGACATCGCCGCGGGTGATCGTGTCGCCGACGCGCTTGAGCCAGCCGCCCACCTTCCCGGATTCCATGTCGTAGCCGAGCTTTGGCATCTCGATGGCGATCCGCCCCATCCGGGTCTCCTCTCAACGTGCCGCGCCGCGATCCAGGCTGCGACGCCGGTGGGTGCAAGCGTTTCCAGCCGGTATCATACCGGCACCGACGGTCGGGCTCACAAGGGTCAGACGACGCACCCGGGAGGCGGTTCGTGGAGTTCCTGGTCAACATCGAAGTGGGCTGGCCGGCAGACGGGGATCCGGAGGAACTGGCGAGGCTCACGGCCGCCGAGCGAGTCCGTGGCGCGGAGCTCGGGGCCGCCGGCACGATCCGACGCATGTGGCGAGTCCCTGGCCGCCGCGCCAACTGGGGCATATGGGAAGCCGAGGACGCGACCGCGCTCCACGCCGCCATCGGGTCGTTGCCGTTCTTCCCGTACCTGGATGTCGAGGTGATCCCGCTCGCCGCGCATCCCACCGATCCGGAGCGTCCGGGCGGCCGCTGACCGCGACTTGACACCGCGGAAAGGCTCCCACTACGCTCGGCTCGCCCGACGCTGACGACGTTTCCAGTACCGATTCTGGCCTCGGCCAGCGCGTGCCCACCCCGAACGAGGAGAAGCGCAATGGTCACCCACCTGGAGTGGTCGGACACCATCGGCAAGCGGGTGCGGACGGGCGACTGGGCCGATCAGGCCGTCTCGACGGTGGTCAAGATCGAAGAGGAGCTCCAGGCAGCCGGTGACGATTTCGGGCTGGCCGCCAACCGCCGCGAGAACGCCGCACAGCTCGTCGACTACTTCATGGAAGAAGCAAAGGTCGTCTACGTCATCTACAAGGTGTGGACGGCCGGCTTCGTGGCCTGGTTGAGCGAGCAAGGCGTGACGCAGGCCGATCTCGATGCCGAGGTAGACCGACTGAACCGGCTGATGGCGTACCCGGACGGGACGCCGCTCGACCGCGAGCCGCGCTGGGAGGCGCTGGGGCTGCGGGCCGGTCGGCTCGCCAACGGGATCCGGAGCTACGACCTGCGGGTGGCCGACGCGATGGCCGAACTCGACGGCGTTCGCGAGGACTGGCGGATGCTGCACGACCGGTCGGCCGACCTGATGGCCGGGATCCTCGCCTTCGTGGTGAAGCGGTTCGGCGAGGCCGAGCTCGAGACCTGCTACCGGGCGATCATGGAGCCGTACCTCCAGGAGCGGTACATGCCGTTCGACGTCCGCGTCACGCCGTACGAGGAGACGCTCGACCGCAACCTGTACATCAGTCTCGAGGCGATGCGCGGCCACCTCGTGGGCCCCGGGCGGCGCGGTGACATCGAGCTGATCGAGGAAGAGGATCGGTGGGTCATCCGCTTCGACCCGTGCGCGTCCGGCGGGCGAATCCTGCGGGGCGACCCCGAGGAGGGCACCGGCTCGCGAGTCCTGGCACCGTACGAGTTCGGCGTGATCGAGGAACCCCGGCCCTGGACCTGGGGCGAGACCGGCGTCTGCCACTACTGCGCCCACTGCAACCTGGCCCTCTCGACGATCCCGGCCGAGCGCTGGGGCCACCCGGTCCGAACCGTCGATCCGCCCCTCTGGCGTGGCGAGGACGACCCGGCCACGATGCGCAAGTGTCAATGGAGCGTGTGGAAGTCGCTCGAGGCGATCCCTGAGCGCGAGTACGAGCGCATCGGCCGGACGAAGCCGCCTCTCCCCGTCATCCAGCCGGGGTCTGAGCAGCGAACGACGGCAGAGACCGCCCAGTGAGCGCCGAAGGGCGGCGGGCGATCGTCACCGGCGCCGGGAGCGGCATCGGCCAGGAGGTGGCCCTCCAGCTGCTGGCGGCCGGCGCGCGTGTCACCGGCGTCGACATCAACGACCGCGGGCTCGACCCGGTCCGCGAAGCCGGCGGCGAAGCGATGGTCGTGGATCTCGCGGATCTCGGGCAGCGCGCCTCCGTCATCGCTTCAGCGCGCGAGGACCCGCCGCACTACCTCGTGAATGCCGCGGCGATCCTCGACGTGATCGCGCTGGCCGACGTTGACGAAGCCGCCTTCCGGCGCCACTTCACCGTCAACGTCGAAGCGCCCTGGTTCCTGTGTCGCGATATCGGCGGCGCTCTCGTCGAAGGCGGGGCGATCGTCAACTTCTCTTCGCCGTCGGCACGCTGGGCGTACACCCTCGAAACCGCGGTCTATGGCGCCACCAAGACGGCCATCCAGGGCGTGACCCGGAGCTTCGCCATCGCGCTCGCACCGCGCAAGGTCAGGGTCAATGCCATCTCGCCCGGGATCACCGACACGCCGATGCAGGAGAGGGTCCTGCGCCAGGTCTCGGCCATGCGTGGGCTGTCCTACGACGAGCTGAGCAGCAACCGCACCAAGCTCGTCCCGCTCGCCAGGTCCGCGCCGCCGTCGGAGATGGCCGGGGTGGTCCTGTGGCTGCTCTCGGATGCCGCGTCCTACATCACCGGCCAGACGATCTACGTCGACGGCGGCTACATCATGTCGGCCTGAGCGGAGTCAGACCGAGTCAGGCTCCCGGGGAGCGACGAGCCGTCCGCGAGGCGTCGATCGGCTTCGTGCGAGCCGCTTCGTTGCCGCGCCGCTCCGTCGGCCGACGCCGAACTTGACACGTTCAGAGGCCCCGCACTAGTCTCCGCTGACTCGGCCCTGACGACGTTTCCAGTAACAATTCTCGCGGGCGCAGCCGCCACTACTCGTGACGATCGTCGGGCGCGGGCATCCAATCGGAATCCGGAGGAGGAACCCGTGCAGGAGACCCGTATGTGGTCGGGCGTGAGTCGCAGGCTCGCGCGCTGGTCCGCTGTCTTCGCCATCGTCGCCTTGCTGGTCGCGGCGTGTAGCAATCCGGCGGCATCCGTGGCCCCGGCATCCGCACCGCCGGCATCCGTGGCCCCGGCATCCGAGGCCCCGGCATCCGAGGCCCCGGCATCCGCCGCGACCAAGTACAAGATCGGCTACATCTCGCTCGGTGATTCGGTCCCGTTCGTGAAGCTCGTGTCGGACGGCATCAAGGAAGCGGCCACCGCTGCGGGCCAGGATCTCCTGTTCTGCGACTCTGAGATCGACGCCGCCAAGGCGCTCGCGTGCGCGCAGAACCTGAAGGTGCAGGGCGCACAAGGCGTCCTGAACTTCCAGGTCTTCCAGGACAGCTCCCCCGAGATCTGCACCGCGTACGGCAGCGTGCCGACCATCGCGATCGACATCATCCAGCCACCGTGTCAGATCGCCTTCATGGGTGCCAACAACCACGAGGCCGGGCGCCTCGGTGGCGCCGAGCTGGGCAAGTACGCCAAAGAGAAGTGGAATTGCGACTTCACGGCATACGTATCGCTCGAGTCGACGGCCGCGGGTGCCGCGAACACCGACCGGATGTCCGGCTGGCGTGACGGCTTCAAGGAGTCTTGCCCGATCCCGAAGGACAAGGAACGCATCCTCGACGGCGCGGACCGGACCGACCCAGCCCTCGAGCAGGTGACCAACCTGCTGGGCGCCCTCCGGGGCAACAAGATCATCGTCGTTGCGATCAACGAGGACGGGATCCTCGGCGCCATCGGCGCGGCGAACACGCTCGGTCGCCAGACCGACCTCTACTACGGCGGCCAGGGCACCGATCCCTCCATCTGGAAGGACGTGGCCTGCAACCCGAATTACATCGTCTCGGTGGCGTACTTCCCGGAGCGCTACGGAACCCTGCTCATCCCGAACATGGTCAAGGCGCTCGGGGGCGAGACGATCCCCAAGGAGATCTTCACCGAACACATCGTCGTCAACAAGGACAACATCCGGACCGTCTACCCGGAAACGCCGGCCTGTTGATGTCCCGGGTCATCGTCGAGTTCGCTGCATGACCTTCGCCCTCCAGGCGCAAGGCATCCGCAAGTCCTTCGGCGGCGTCGAGGTCCTCCATGGCGTGGACCTCGACGCGGCCGGTGGCTCTGTTCTGGCCCTCCTCGGGGAGAACGGCGCCGGCAAGTCCACGCTGGTAAAGATCATCGCCGGCGACTACACGGCGGACGCGGGGGCGATCGTCGTCGACGAGGCCAGCTATCCGTCCCTGACCCCGATCGCGGCACGCGATCTCGGGGTCGCCATCATCTTCCAGGAGTTCCAGGACGCCCCGACACTGAGCGTGGCGGAGAACATCTCGCTCGGTCGGCTCCCGAATCGGTTCGGGGTCGTCGACTGGCGGTCCGTCAAGCGGCGGGCCCGCAAGATCCTCGATGAGCTCGGGGTCGATATCGACCCGGAACGCCGCGTGTCCACGCTGCGTGTCGGGGAACGCCAGATCATCGAGATCGCCCGGGCACTGTCTCGATCGGCCAGGCTCCTGATCCTGGACGAGCCGACCGCTGCCCTGTCGCACCACGAAGCGGAAACGCTGTTCCGGTTCATCCGTCGGCTGCGCGACCAGGGCGTCGCGATCATCTACATCACCCACCGCCTCGACGAGGTCACCACGATCGCCGACCGGGTGCAGGTATTGCGCGTTGGCAACGTCGCCCTCCTGGCGGACGTGGCGTCGACGGATCGGGCCGCGATGATCCAGGCCATGGTGGGTCGCCGGATCTCCGAGATCCCGCGTCCACCGGTCCTCGTCCGCGAGGTATCCGAGGAACCGGTCATCCGCTGGACGGATGCGGCCTCAGGAGACGCATTCCATGACGTTTCGCTTGGCGTCCACCGCGGCGAGATCGTCGCCATCTACGGCAAGCTCGGATCCGGCGCCGCCGAGGTGGGCGAGACGGCCTACGGCCTCCGACCCATCACGAGCGGCACGATGGAACTGGAGAGCAAGGTGGCCATCGTCCGCGGACCGGCTGCGGGCGTCGCGGCCGGGGTCGGGTTCCTGCCCGCGGACCGCAAGGCCGGGGGCGGATTCATGGTCCGGCCGGTGGCGGAGAATGTCGCGGTCGCGTCGTGGGGACGTCTTGCGCTGCTCGGCCAGCTGATCACCCGCCGTTCCGAAGCGAAGGCCTATCGGCGCTGGCACGACAAGCTGTCGATCCGCTCGCGCAACGATCCCCGTCAGGCGATGGGCACCCTGTCGGGCGGCAACCAGCAAAAAGTGCTGCTCGCCCGCTGGCTCGAACGGAGCAGTCGGGTCCTCGTGCTGATCGAGCCGACCCGAGGGGTCGACGTCGGTGCCCGCCAGGACATCTACAAGGCGCTTCGCGTGCTGTCGGCTGACGGCGTCGCTGTCCTGATCAGCACCTCGGACTACGAGGAGGCCGTGCAGGTCGCGGACCGTGTCTACGTGATGTCAAGAGGATCGATCGTCGGCGACCTGTCGGGCGACGAGATCACGACGACGCGGCTGCTGGCCGCTGCTGGAGGGTGAACCAAGTGACCGACCAGGAGCCCGGCACGACCGTGGCCGCCGCCGCTCCGGTGACGACCCCCGGGCGGGGCCGCGGCCTCTCGATCCCCGAGACCGGGGCCTTGCTGGCCGTGCTCGTCATCCTCTTCCTCTACTTCTCCATCGCGTCCCCGTTCTTCTTGAACCAGGAGAACCTGGTCAACATCCTGCAGAACGTGGCCGTGGTCGGGATCATCGCGTGCCCGGCGACGTTGCTGCTGATCTCCGGGCAGTTCGACCTGTCGGTCGGGTCCGGGGTCGGGTTTGCCGGGATGCTCATGGCCGTCTCCGCGCTGGCGCCGGGCACCGGCGGGGTCGACCTGCCCCTGGCGATGAACATGACCGTGCCGACCGCCTTCTTGATCGCGCTCGTGGGGACCCTCCTGATCGGGGTGATCAACGCGGTGTGCGTCACGGTCATCGGCATCAATGCGCTGATCACCACCCTGGGCACGCTGGCGATCTTCCGCGGCTTGACCAAGGTGCTGGGGGATGGCCAGACGATCCGGATCGAGAACTTCGGCCAACTCGGTGTGGTGCGGGTCGCGGGCATCCCGTTGCCGGTCTACATCTTCGCCGCGTGCGTGATCGCCTTCTGGCTGGTCCTGCGGTACACGGTCTACGGCCGGTCGTTGTATGCCATCGGGGCGAGCCCGAGCGCGGCGCGACTCGCCGGCATCCGGACGAAGCGGGTCATCTTCATCGCCTTCCTCCTGTCCGCCCTGTGCGTCGCCCTTGCAGGCCTGATCCGGCTGTCGCAGGTCGCCGGGGCGTCGGTCAACTCCGGACTCGGGATCGAGCTGTCCGTCATCACGGCGGTGGTCCTCGGTGGTGCCAGCCTCTCGGGTGGCCGGGGCGGGATCGGGGGCACGGTCCTGGCGGTGCTCATCGTCGGGGTGCTCGCCAACGGCCTCATCCAGCTCAACGTCCCGTCGTTCTGGATCGAGGTCGCCAACGGTCTGCTGCTCCTCGGGGCCGTGACTGTCGACCGCCTGCGCGTGCGACTGACCCGCGCCGACGTCTGACCGATCCAGCGAGCCGGGCGAGCCGGTCATCCAGGCGCTGAAAGGAGGAGATCGTGACCGAGGTAGACCGCAGCATCCCGTTCATCGACACCCACCATCACCTGTGGGAGCTGGACCGGTTCCATTACGACTGGCTCACCGACCCAGGTTGGCCCGGTCACAACGAGCTGCTCGGCGACTACAAGATGATCCGCTCGACGATCGGCGCGCCGTCGCGCTTGTTCAAGGAGTTCTACGGCGCGAATGTCATCAAGAGCGTGCACGTGGAGGCCGCCTATGCCGGACCCGACGCGCTCGAGGAGACCGTCTGGCTGGAGGAGGTCGGCGAGGAACACGGCTTCCCGCATGCCCTCGTGATCTTCTGCGACATCGAGGCCGACGGGGCCGAAGCCAAGCTCGACCAGCACCTCGCCGCGTCGGATCGCGTGCGTGGCGTCCGCATCCGGGCCCATCCGGATGATCCGGATACGGCGGCGTTCCGGAACGGCTACGCGGCCCTTGGCAAGCGCGGGCTCTCCTACGAGCTCAACGCCTCGCCAGGCAAGCTGTTGTCAGGTCGCGATGTCGCGAAGGCATACCCCGACGTGCAGGTGATCCTGGGCCACGCCGGGTTCCCGGTCCAGCGCGACGCGGAGTACTTCGGCCTGTGGCAGTCGGAGATGACGGCCCTGGGCCAGGCGGACAACGTCGCCTGCAAGGTGTCGGGGTTCGGGATGGCCGACAACCACTGGACGATCGACTCCATCCGACCCTGGGTCCTCCATTGCATCGATGCCTTCGGACCCGACCGGATCATGTTCGGCACGAACTGGCCGGTCGACATCCTGTACGCCACCTACCTCGAGCAGACAGATGCCTATCGGCAGATCCTGGCCGACGCCGGGTTCGGTCGGACTGAGCAGGAAGGGATGTTGTATCGGAACGCCGAACGTCTGTATCGGATCTGAGTCCCCTCGCCCCGAACCTGGAGGAGAAGTCACTTGATGCGTCGCATCGAAACCCTGGCGATCATGGCCGGACTGGCTATCGTCGTCGCCGCGTGCAGCAACCCCGCCGCCTCGACCGCGCCGTCCAGCCCGCCGCCGGCTTCGTCGGCGCCCGTATCGGAAGCCCCGCCATCCACCGCGCCGACGGCCATGAAGGTCGGCTACATCTCGCTCGGCGAGGCGATCCCGTTCGTCAGCCTCGTCACCAACAGCATCAAGGATGAGGCCGCCAAGGTCCCCGGTCTTGAGATCGTCGTCTGCGACTCCGAGATCGATGCGGCCAAGGCGCTGGCCTGCGCCCAGAACCTCAAGGTCCAGAAGGTCCAGGCCGTCCTGAACTTCCAGCTCTTCGAGGACAGCTCGCCCGAGGTCTGCACGGCGTACGGTGGGCTGCCGACCATCGCCATCGATATCCACCAGGCGCCGTGCGAAGTCGCCTTCATGGGCGCAGATAACACCCTTGCGGGCACCCTGGCGGGCAAGACCGTCGGCGACGCCCTCAAGGCCGAGAACGACTGCGCCTATACGGCCGTCGTCACGCTCGACACCAAGGGTGCCGGCGCGACCACGCTCGCGCGCATGAACGGCATGATCGCCGGGTTCGAGGAGGCCTGCGGCAAGATCGACCCCGCCAAGTTCAAGAGCATCGACGTCGGCGGCACGACCGACCTCGCCCTGGAGAAGTTCGGGAACCAGCTGTCCGCGATCAAGCCGGGCGGCATCATCGCCATCCTGAGCCTGAACGACGACATGTCGCTCGGGGCCTTCGCCGCTGCCCGCACCGCGGGTCGCGAGAAGGAGATCCGCCTCGCCGGCCAGGGCGCCGATCCGACCTCCTGGAAGGAGATCGCCTGCAACCCGCAGTGGCTCGCTGACACCGCGTACTTCCCGGAGCGGTACGGAACCATCCTGGTCCCGGCCGTGGTCGACCTGCTGAACGGGAAGACCGTCGAGAAGAACCTGTTCACCAAGCACGAGACCGTCACCAAGGACAACGTCCGGACGATGTATCCGGCAACCCCCGCCTGCTGAGCTTCCCCCGCCCACACTCGGCCCCGCCCTCCCCCCGGGGTGGGGCCGAGTCGTTTAACCCACGGAGATAGCGATGACGGAGTCGCGGGTCGCCCTCGTGACTGGTAGTGCGCGCGGGATGGGCCGTGCCATGGGCGAGGTGCTCACGGCATCCGGCCACCGGGTCGTGGGCCTGGATCGTCTGCACCAGGATCGCGGGTCGCTCCAGCGAACCGTCGTGGCGGACCTCACGGATCCGTCGGTCCCGGGCAAGGTGGTCGCGGACATCCTCGCGACCGAGGGTCGCCTGGACGTGCTCGTCCACAACGCCGCGGTGCTGGTCCATGAACACCCGCTGGCAGACGTCACCCTCGAGGACTACGACCTCCAGACGTCGGTCAACCTGCGTGCCGTGTTCTTCCTGTCGCAGGCGGCTGCCGAGGCGATGCGCCCCAACGGCTTCGGGCGGATCATCGCGATCTCCAGCGTCGGCGCGCGGACCGGCGGGATGTCCAACTCGGCGATCTACGCTTCGACGAAGGCCGGCGTCATCAGCCTCATGAAGAACTTTGCACGGAACTACGGCCGCCACGGGATCACGGCGAACGCGGTCGCCCCGGGCGCGATCGAAGGGTTCATGACCGAGCACCTGACCGCGGCCGAACGCGAGACGTTCACCGGGCTCGTGCCCCTGGGCCGCTTCGCAGACCCGATCGAGGTCGCCCACGTCGTCGACTTCCTCGCCTCGGATCGAGCGAGCTTCGTCAATGGCGCGACCATCGACGTCAACGGCGGCTGGGTGATGGCGTGAGCGACGAGCGCAAGCTCCGGCTCGGAGTGATCGGCGCCGGCGCCTGGGCGGCCTTCGCGCACATCCCGGGCTTCCTTCGCCGCCCGGAGATCGAGCCGTGGGTCGTCAATCGCCGAGACCCGGAGGCGCTCGCCGCGATCCGATCCCGATTCGGGTTTGCCCACGCCACCACCGACTGGCGCGAAGTGATCGACCTGCGACCCGACATCGTGGCGCTGACCGGACCGGCTGCCCTCCGCGCGACGCAGGCGAAGGCCGCGCTCGAGGCGGGCATCCATGTCCTGGCTGAGAAGCCGTTCACCGTCGACCCGGCGGACGCCTGGGCGATCGACCGCCTTGTCCGGGATCGCGGCCTCCACCTCGCCCTCTGCTACGCGTGGAACGAGATGGGAATCACCGAGCACGCCCGCCGGCTCATCGAGGGCCCGGACGGGATCGGTGAAGTGGAGCACGTGATGGTCGCGATGGCGACGATCGTGCGCGACCTCCTGACCGAGGGCACCACCTACCTCGGCGATGCCGACGTGCCGCTCCCCCGCAGCGAGACCTGGTCTGACCCGGCGGTCTCCGGCGGGGGCTATGGCCAGGCCCAGCTCACGCACGCCCTGGGGTTGGTGATGCGACTCGTCCCGGACCTGCACGCGACGGATGTCGCGGCGTTCACAGCTGGCCCGGGCGCGCTCGTAGAGCTTCACGACGCGATCGCCATCCGCTTCGAGGGCGGGGCGATCGGGTCGGTCGGCGGAGCGTCGATGCCCCTCGGTTCGTTCGGCGATCAGCACCAGCTCGAGATCCGGATCACCGGGCGGCGCGGCCAGGTGCTCCTCGACATGGCGCGGCCACGCGTCGCGCGCTCGATGGGCGG
>JAXDKY010000118.1:0-12953 GCA_034666885.1 Chloroflexota bacterium | reverse complement strand
CCAGAGCCTGCGCAGTCGCGTCCGGAGCTACTGGCAAAAGGAGGCACCCGGTTCGGAGGTCCATCGCATCCGACAGGTGATCGACCGCGTCGTCGACGTTGATTACACGCTGACGGATTCCGTGTCGGAGGCGCTGCTTCTCGAGGCGAACCTCATCAAGCGGTTCAAGCCGCGATTCAACGTCCGGCTCAAGGACGACAAGAGCTACCCGTACATCAAGGTCACGCTGGGCGACGACTTTCCGCGGGTCGAGCGCACGCGCAAGCTCGTCAACGACGGCAGCCGCTACTTCGGCCCGTACGCCTCTGCGACGAGCGTCGACGAGTCGATGAACCTCGTCCGCCGCCTGTTCCCGTTCCGTACCTGCACGATCGACATCAAGGACGGCGAGCGGGCGCTCCAGCGACCGTGCCTGCTGTACCACATCAAGCGCTGCCAGGGCCCCTGCATCGAGGCCATCTCGAGGGACGACTATCGAGCCGACATCGAACAGGTCGAGCTCTTCCTAGAGGGGCGGCAGGAGACCCTGGTCAAGGCGCTCCAGCGTGAGATGGAGGCCGCGTCGCGGACCGAGGACTACGAACGAGCCGCCCAGCACCGCGACAAGATCCGGGCCATCGAGCGGACGATGGAGAGCCAGAAGATGGCCGCCTTCGCGCGCACGGAGCTCGACCTGGTCGGCATGGCGCGCCAGGACAACCAGGCCGCGATGACCCTGTTCGTGATCCGCGACGGCAAGATGATCGGGCGCGACGTGTACCTGCTGGATGCGGTCCGCGAGGCGTCCGACGACGAGGTCCTCGCGAGCTTCCTGGAGCAGTACTACGCCCGCGCGACGTCGATCCCGCGCGAGGTCTATGTCCAGGCCGGGGTGGGGGAGGGCTCGACTATCCAGGCATTCCTGACGGAGAAGCGCGGCGGTCCCGTCCACCTCCGGGTCCCGCAGCGGGGCGAGAAGCGGTCGCTCATGGAGCTGGCGACACGCAACGCGGCCGACACCCTGGCCCGCGAGCAGGCCCGCTGGCTGGCGGACCAGGGCAAGACCCTGGCGGCCCTCGAGGAGCTGGCCGAGGCGCTGGGCCTGCCGGGGCCGCCACTCCGGATCGAGTGCTACGACATCTCCAACTTCCAGGGCAGCGAATCGGTCGGCAGCATGGTCGTGTTCGAGGACGGCAAGCCGCGCAGCGGGGAGTACCGCCGGTTCCGGATCAAGACCGTCCAGGGCCCCAACGACTTCGCGAGCCACCAGGAGGTCCTCCGGCGGCGCTTCCGCGGCACCCGGTCGGGGGACGAAGGCAGCGAGGAGGAGCGCCGCTGGGCGATGCCCGACCTTGTGATCGTGGACGGCGGCAAGGGCCAGGTCAGCGCGGCCAAGGCCGTGCTCGACGAAGTCGGCCTGCACGACTTGCCGCTCGCCGGGCTGGCCAAGGAGCGCGAGGAGCTGTTCCTCCCCGATCGGTCCGATCCCATCGTCCTGCCGCCGACCTCGTCGGCTCTCTATCTCGTCCAGCGCCTGCGCGACGAGGCGCACCGGTTCGCCATCACGTACCACCGCACATTGCGTGACCGCAGGACGGTGCGCTCGGCGTTCGACGACCTGCCGGGGGTGGGTCCCAAGCGCAAGCGCGAGCTGCTCAAGGTGTTCGGGTCGATCAAGCGGGTGCGCGAGGCGCCGGTCGAGCAGATCGCGGCCGTCCCCGGCATCAGCCGGGCACTCGCGGAACGGATCAAGGCCACGCTCGAGGCCTAGCCGCACGCTCAGGCGGCTCTCAGACGTTCCGTGTACCATCCCGCCGGTATGCGAAGAGCGGGCCCCATCCTCATCATCCTCATCGGCGTGTTCGCGCTGTTCATCGACTTCTTCCCGAACCTCCGGTTGCCGGATGCCTCCGCGGCCGATGGCCAGTGGCGCCTCGTCGAGACCAAGCTCGGTCTCGACCTCGAGGGCGGCCTGCGGGTCGAGTACCAGGCGCTTCCGAAGGACGGCGTCTCGCCGACGGCCGAGAGCATGGGCGTCATCAAGGACATCATCGAGCGCCGCGTGAACACGACGGGCGTGTCGGAGCCGGTCGTGGTCGTGCAGGGCGCGGATCGCGTCGTGATCGAGCTGCCGGGCGTTTCGAACGTGGATTCGGTGCGGCATCTCGTCGGCCAGACCGGGCAGCTGGACTTCGTGCCGCTCGGGACCCAGACGGCCACCGCCGGGCAGGAGCTCAAACGCAGCCAGTATCCGCCGCTCTTCAGCGGCGACCAGATCGCGTCGGCATCGGTCGGGCAGGATCAGAACGGCCAACTCGCAGTCAACTTCCAACTCAAGAACGAGGGACCGGATTCGGGCGGGCAACTGTTCGGGAAATACACGACCGACCACGTCGGCGAATACTTCGCGATCACCCTCGACGAGAAGGTCATCTCGGCGCCGGTGATCCGGAGCCCGATCCCGAACGGCCAGGGCCAGATCAGTGGTGGTGGCCTCGGTGGCTTCCCGGCAGCTGAGGCCAACGAGCTCGTGACGATCCTCAAGTTCGGCTCGCTGCCGTTCCCGATCGCCGAGCTGTCGAGCGAGCAGATCTCGGCCACCCTCGGCGAACAGTTCCTCAATCAGAGCCTGCTGGCCGGGTTCCTCGGCATCGCGCTCGTCATCACGTTCATGCTCATCTATTACCGGCTGCCGGGCGTCGTGGCGGCCTTCGCCCTCATCTATTACACGCTGGTCGTGCTGGCCATCTTCCGGCTCGTCCCGGTCACCTTGACCCTGGCCGGCATCGCGGGCTTCGTGCTCTCGGTGGGCATGGCGGTCGACGCCAACATCCTGATCTTCGAGCGGATGAAGGAGGAGCTGCGCATCGGCAAGTCGCTGCCGGCAGCGGTCGAGGCGGGCTTCAACCGGGCCTGGAACTCCATCCTCGATTCGAACGTGTCGAGCCTGATCACCGCCACGATCCTGTATGCCTTCGGCTCGTCGGTCATCCGCGGGTTCGCGCTGGTCCTGATCATCGGCGTGCTCGTGTCGATGTTCAGCGCGATCGTAGTGACGCGCTCGATCATGCGCGTCGTGGTGCGCCAGGAGTGGGCCCGCAAGGCTCGCCTGTTCGGCCTGCGCGACGACGAGTTCGTTGCGGTCACCTCGGTCCGTCCATCGCGCCGCCCCGTGCGTGCCGATGTTTGACGTCATCGGCAAACGTCGCTGGTTCTATGCGCTTTCGCTCCTCCTGACCATCCCCGGACTCTTCTTCATCCTCCTCTCGCCGATCTCCGACGCGGGGTTGCAGCTGACGATCGACTACACCGGCGGGACCCGCTGGGAGATCAAGTTCGAGAACCCGGCCGTGACGCCCGACCAGGTCGAGCAGGTGTTCGCCGCCAACGGGCTCGAGGCGACCGCGATCCGAACCGGCTCCGGCTACATCGAGATCAAGACGGAGCCGATCGGGTTGCAGCCCGCGCCGTCGGCCGCGCCGTCAGCTTCGGCGGCTCCATCCGGTTCGGCCGCGCCCAGCGGTTCGGCCGCGCCCACCGCCTCGGCCGGAGCGGCCGCGTCGGCGTCGCCGGCCGGCTCGGCCTCGCCTTCCTCGTCGCCGATCGCCTCCGCCGCCCCGTCAGCCGCTGCCTCGGCGTCCCCGTCCGCCACGCCGGCCCCGTCCGCGTCGGCGTCGCCCGGCGCGTCGGCCTCGCCGGGCGCCTCCCCGTCGGCTTCGCCGTCCGCCGGACCCGTCGGCAACACGGAACTGCCGACCGACGGAAAGCTCGGTCAGATGGTCGTTGCCCTCGAGGACCAGCTGGGGCCGATCGCGTCGCAGGCGAGTCTCACGACCATCGGCGCGGTCGTTAGCTCGGACCTGCTGCGGCAGGCCCTCATCCTCATCGTCGTCGGTTCCCTCGGCATCGTCGCCTGGATCACATACCGCTTCCGCGACGTGAAGTTCGGCGTCACGGCGCTGGTTTCGCTCCTCCACGACGTCATCGTCGTGGTCGGCGCCTTCGCCATCCTCGGCACCTTCTTCCACGTGGAGATCGATGCCCTGTTCGTGACCGCGATGCTCACCGTCATCGGCTTCTCGGTCCACGACACGATCGTCGTGTTCGACCGGATCCGCGAGAACAAGGCGCGCCACCTGGGCGAACCGTTCGACCAGATCGTGAACCATTCGATCCTGCAGACGTTCGGACGCTCGGTGACGACCAGCCTGACGGTCGTGATCACGCTGCTGGCGTTGTTCCTGTTCGGCGGGTCGGCCATCAGCAACTTCATCCTGGCGTTGCTGATCGGCATCATCATCGGCACGTACTCCTCGATCTTCGTGGCCAGCCCGCTGCTCGTGGACTGGCAGGCTCGGGAGGACCGCAAGCACGGTCGACTCGTGAGCGCCCGAGCACCGCGGCCCCGCCGCGCCCCCTCCTGACCGCGTTCAAGGGGTGCTGGATGATCGGTAGAGGCGCAGGTGAGCGCCTCGTGGCATCCTGAAGTCGTGCTGGAACCCCGCTTCCGCTGGACCTTCCCCGAAACCCTCCTCATCGACCCCGAGATGGCCAGCGCGGCGGTCGGGCGCGGGATCGGCGACCGGATGACCGGCCTGCTGGCACGACGTGGGGTGACCGATGCAGCCGGGCTCGAGGCGTGGTTCGCCGAGCCGCTCGAAGGCCTGCATGATCCGCGGCTCCTGCCCGATGCCGACCGCCTCCTCGAGCGGGTCGCCCGCGCGCGCGATCGCTCCGAGCGGGCGATGGTGTTCGGCGATTTCGATGCGGACGGCCTCGATGGGCTCGCGATCCTCGTCCTGGCGCTGCGCCGCTACGGCTTGACGGTCGAGCCGTACGTTCCGAGCCGGCTGGACGAGGGGCACGGCCTGTCCCTGGCCGCGGTCGACGCGGCCGAGCGCGACGGGACGACCCTGATCATCACGGTCGATACCGGATCGAGCTCCGCGGCCGAGATCGCCGTGGCAACTGGCCGGGGCATCGACGTCATCGTCACCGACCATCACCGCCTCCCGCCCGCCTTGCCGCCCGCGGTCGCCGTCGTCAACCCGCAGCGCGCTGACTCGCGCTATCCGGACGCGCGCCTGGCCGGGAGCGGCGTCGCGTTCAAGGTCGCGCAGCTTGTCCTGGCGGACGAGCCGGGGGGCGTGGCCGCTGCCCTCGAGCTTGCCGACCTCGCGACGATCGGGACCGTCGCCGACGTGGCCCCCATCGTGGGGGAGAACCGGGCGATCGCCCGGCTGGGCCTCGAGCTCATGCGCCGCTCACCACGCCCAGGTATCGCGGCCCTCCTGAAGCGAGCGCACGTCGATCCGCCGGCGATGGACCTCGACACCATCGCCTTCGCGCTGGCGCCGCGGCTGAACGCCGCCGGGCGGATGGGTGAGGCGATGGGGGCGGCCAGGCTCCTGCTGGCCGGGGATCCGCTAGAAGCCTCGGGCCACGCCGACGCCCTCGAGACGGCGAACAAGAGCCGCCGGGACCTGATGACCACCGCCGTCGCCGAGGCTCGGGCGCTCGTCCAAGCCGATCCGGACCGACCGGCGACCATCATCCACGGGCCGTGGCCCGTCGGGATCGTCGGCCTGGTCGCAGCCCGCCTGGCCGAGGACCGTTCCAGGCCTGCCATCGTCGGTGCCGACCTCGGTGACACCATCCGGGCGTCGTGTCGGAGCGACGGCTCGATGGACCTCGGGGCCGCGCTCGAATCCTGCGCCGACCTCTTCACGCGCTACGGCGGTCATGCGGGAGCGGCCGGGTTCGAGTTGCCGGCGGGGCGCTGGCCGGCGTTCGTCGAGCGGTTCGAGGCCCTCGCGGTCGCCGCCGTTCCGCTGGATCCACGCGCGGTCCTGGCGATCGATATCGCCCTGCCGGCGCTCGGCGTGGACTACGGGCTATACCGGGAACTCGCCGCCCTCCAGCCGTACGGCCCGGGCAATCCGCAGCCCCTCGTCGCGGTGCTGGGGTTGACGGTGACCCGGGTGCGCCAGGCGGGCACCGACCACACCTCGCTCACGCTGCGTCGCGATCGGGACGTGCTCGACGGGATCGCCTTCGGTCGGCTCGATATCGCGGCGCTCGTCCACGAAGGCGATGTCATCGATGTGGTCGCACGGCTGGCGAGCCGCACGTTCGGCGGCTTCGAATCGCTGCAACTGGAGATCCGCGACGCGGCCCCGAGCGGGTCGCATCCGGAGGCAGCCCTCGTGCTCGGGGCGGCACCCGGGGCGGCGGCGCCGGGTCTCGTCGGGGCGGCGTCGTGACGCGTGCAGCCCGGCCTCGCCCGCCGCGTGCCGGCGACCCGTACGGCGTGGGGCCGATCGGGACGATCCTGGCACCCGTGCTCTCGATCGTCGGCCTGCTGCTCGTCGGCATCGTCACGCTGAACCTGCTCAACGGAGACGTGCCCTTCGGGGTCGGCAGCTCGAACGGGAACGCGGGGAACGTGGGCGGTCCGGCACGGACGCCTGCCCCATCCAACGTCGTCGTGGTCCCGCAGGAAGCGACCTTCCAGGGTTCGATCGTCTACGCCAAGGGCGGCAACGTCTGGGTCCAGACGAACGACAGCGTCAAGCAGCTGACCTCGAGCGGGGACGATTCGATGCCGTCGTGGTCGGCCGATGGCCAGTGGATCGTCTACATCCGCTCGCACGCGGACACCGGCTATTGGCCGGTCAAGGGCCGCCTCGGACGGTACGCCCTCGATGTGCCGGACCTCATGCAGGTGAAGGCGGACGGCAGCGCCGAGCCTGAGCGGCTTGCGACGGGGTTGATCAAGAATGGTCAGCTTCGGTGGTCGGAGTGGATGCGCCAGCCGGTCCTGTCGCCCGACGGCACCACGATCGCCCTCGTGACCGATGCCCCCAAGCCCGACGACTCGAATGTCGTGCTCCAGTTCTTCAACACCAAGACCAAGAAGTTGACGCGCGCCGGTGTCCGG
The DNA here is from genome assembly GCA_034666885.1 of Chloroflexota bacterium. Classification (GTDB taxonomy): domain Bacteria; phylum Chloroflexota; class Limnocylindria; order Limnocylindrales; family CSP1-4; genus SPCO01. Next base: position 6,034 of record JAXDKY010000118.1, on the reverse strand, counting down.
GAGAGCGGCAACCTCGGGCACCAGGATCCGGAGTGGCGCTCGGACGGGCGCCTGCTCCTGTACACGGAGAACGGCCGCGACGGCGCCCGCGGTGCGCCGGTCATCATGCGCTACGACGTGCGCGCGAAGAAGGCACGGGCTCTCACGGCCCCGGGCTATATGCAGCCGTCGTACTCGCCGGACGGACGTTACATGGCGGCCACGCGGACGACCGCGCTCGGGACCGACATCGTCATCCTGGACGCCGGGAACGGGGCACAGCTCATGCGGGTGACCGACGACGGCGCTTCGTTCGCACCGACCTGGTCGCCGGCGGGCGACGGCATCGCGTTCCTGCACATCGTCGGGCAGACCGTCGACCTGCGGCTCGCCAGGCTCGATGGCGCGGCGCCGGCCTGGTCCGTCAAGGACATGCTCAACCTGACCGAGGTCTCCGGGCTGGATGCGGCCTCGCGGCCGGACTGGTACATCCCGACCGAGCTGCTGCCCGCCGCTACGCCACAGCCCAGCGTCGCCCCCGCCGGTTCGGGCCCGACGACGTCGAGCAGCCCGGCCCCGTGATCGCCGACGGCCCGGCCGGAGGACCCGACGCCGCACGATCGCCGGGCGCGACCACCTACCTCGAGCGGCTCGGCGCACGCTCGCGGACGACCGGCACCGTCCTGTGCCTCGGCCTCGACCCGGACCCATCGGCGCTGCCCGCCGGCTTCCGTCGCGACCTCGCCGGGTTGGAACGGTTCGCCGCGCTCCTGCTCGAGGCTGCGGCGCCGTCGGCGGCTGCGGTGAAGCCGAACCTCGCCTTCTTCGAGGCGTATGGCTCGGCCGGGATGGCGGCGCTCGAGCGACTCCGTGCCACCCTGCCCCCCGACCTGCCGGTCATCGCCGACGCGAAGCGCGGGGACATCGGATCGACCGCCGCTCGGCAGGCCGTGGCGCTATTCGACCAGCTCGGCGCGGACGCGGTCACCGTGAGCCCATATCTCGGCGCCGAGGCGATCGCCCCCCTCATCGAGCGCGTGGACCGGTTCGCCTACGTGCTCTGCCGGACGTCCAACCCGGGCGCGGGGGAGCTCCAGGATCTCGCGGTGGCGGCGGAGCCTGCGGCCGGCGTTCCTGCGGAGAAGCTGCACGAGCGCGTGGCTCGTCTGGCCGCCGGCTGGGGCCCGGGCGGAACGGTCGGTCTCGTCGTAGGCGCCACCGGACCCGAAGAGCTGGCGAGGATCCGCGCACTGGCACCCGGCCTGGCCTTTCTCGTGCCCGGGGTCGGCGCCCAGGGCGGGGCCGTCGAACCGGTGCTCGAGCATGGGCCGGCCACGTCGGCACCCGGCGGCCGACAGCCCGGCGCGGGGCTGCTCGTCAACGTCTCTCGGGCGATCGCGGGAGCAGCCATCGAGGATGGCGCGGGCGACCCATTCGAGCGTGTCCGGGCGGCTGCCGCCGAGTGGGCGCGCCGGCTCCCTGTGCTACCCTTGCCGCCGCGTTAGACCTACCTGAGGAACCTCCGTCATGCCGACACCCGGACCGCTCGAACTCGTCATCATCCTGGTCATCGCCTTGCTGATCCTCGGCCCGGGCAAGCTGCCTGACGTCGGCGCGGCCCTGGGCAAGAGCATCCGGGAGTTCCGGAAGGCGTCCTCCGATCTCGGGGACTCCATCAAGGTCGACACCTCGCCGTTGCCGCCCCCGCAGGAAGCGCCCCCGGCGCCCGCCCCGGCCGTGACTCCCACGACCGCTGAACTGCCCGGTGCGCCCGTGGTCCCGACGTCGTCGTCGGCCGGATCACGCCCCAGCGAGCCGACGGCCGGCACGAACTAGGCGCCCGGTCCCTCGCCAGCGATGGCCGACGCCGACGCCCTGCGCGACGCCACGATCCCGGGCGTCCCGGTAACGCCCGAACCCGCTCCACCGCCCGCGACCGCGCCGCCCGACGGCTCGGTCATGTCCCTCGTCGATCACCTCGGCGAGCTGCGCGACCGCCTGTTCCGCGTCATCCTGGCGGTCGTTGCCGGAAGCGCGGTCGGGTTCTACCTCTCCGAACGCGTCCGGAACCTGCTGCTGGACCTCATCCCGGACGGCACGGCCCAGACCCTCGGCCCCGGCGACGGCTTCGCGATCACGCTGCGCATCGCGCTGATCACCGGCGTCATCCTCGCCATGCCGGTGATCCTCTACCAGCTCTGGGCGTTCGTGGCGCCTGGGCTGACGCCGGCCGAGCGGAAGACCGTGCGCCCGTGGGTGCCGCTCGCCCTGTTCTTCTTCGCGCTGGGCGTCGGGATCGCCTACCTGGTGCTGCCGTACGCGTTGGCATTCCTCTTCAGCTTCAACGATGACCGACTGGTCGAGAACGTCGCGGCCGGGCCCTTCTTCGATTTCGTGACGACGATGTTCCTGGCGTTCGGACTGATCATGGAATTCCCGATCCTCCTCGTCGGCCTGTCGCGGGTCGGCATCCTGACGTCGGAGCGTCTGCGTCAGGCCCGCCGCTACGTGATCCTGGGGATCTCGATCTTCGCGGCCGTCGCGACGCCAGGCGGCGACCTGGTCAGTCCGTTCGTGCTCGGTGGCACGATGTACCTGCTGTACGAGCTCACGGTCCTGTTCATCAGGCGCACCGGCCGGTGAGCGAGGCCGCGGAGCACCCCGTCAGCGACGGTGCCGCGGAACAGGCGGTCGTGATCCTGTCCGGGCTGTCGGGCGGCGGCAAGACGGCGGCGGCCAAGCTGTTCGAGGACCTGGGCTACACGGTCGTCGACAACCTGCCCGGCGAGCTGCTCCCCGAGCTGGCGGAGTTGGTGTCGTCTGATCGCGCGCGGTTCGCTCGCGTGGCGATCGTGGTGGACGTTCGGTCGGGCGATGCGTCGCTCGCTCTCGGCGCCATGCGTGGGGCGCTGGAAGGGCGGGGGATCATCCCGCGGATCGTCTTCCTCGAGGCCCGCGACGACGTCCTCATCCGACGCTTCAGCGAGACCCGCCACCGCCATCCGCTGAGCGACCACCGCGGCATCGCGAGCTCCATCGCCGAAGAGCGGCGCATGCTCGACCCGGTCCGCGGCGAGGCCGACGTGATCGTCGATACGTCGGATCTCTCGCTCCGCCAGCTCCGCGAACGGCTATTCGCCCAGCTCGCCACGACGACGCGTCCCGACCAGCTGGCCGTCCAGCTGATCAGCTTCGGCTACAAGTTCGGCATCCCGCTCGAGTCCGACCTCGTCTTCGACGTGCGCTTCATCGCCAACCCGTACTACATCCCGGACCTGCGTGCGCGTTCCGGCCTGACCGACGAAGTTCGCTCGTACGTTCTCGACCAGCCGGTCACCAAGCGGTTCCTGGACCTGCTGCGCGAGTTCCTAGACTTCACGATCCCGGCGTACATCGCCGAGGGCAAGACCCGCCTGACTATCGGGATCGGGTGCACCGGGGGCTATCACCGCAGCATCGTGCTGGCCGAGGAGCTGGCGACCTGGCTGCGCGACCAGGACACTGGCCCGGTGGCGGTATTCCACCGGGAGCTCGACCGCTCGTGTACCTGCTGCGCTGGCTGACGCCCGGGATCGGGGTCAAGCGCTGGCTCCTGGTCGTGTTCCTCGGCCTGCTCCTGCTCGCTCTTGCGTTCGCGCACCTGCTCCGCCAGGTCTCCCGCGACCTCGAGCCGGGCGGGCTGGCGGGGGCCGCGATCGACTTCGCCACCCTGCAGTTCCTGCCGTATCCGCTCCGTGGCCTGATCGTCGGGTCGCTGGGCGTCGGACTCCTCGCCCTCGGCGGCTACAAGGCGCTGCGCGTCGTGACGGATCCACTGCGCCACCTGGGCGCGGACCAGCCGCTGGTCGAGGTCATCTACCAGAAGCGGTTCCTGGCGCGCGGGCCGCGGATCGTGGCGATCGGCGGCGGAACGGGGCTGTCGGCGCTCCTTCGCGGCCTGAAGGAGCACACCAGCAACCTGACCGCCGTGGTCACGGTGGCCGACGATGGCGGATCGTCCGGCGTCCTGCGCACGGAGCTCGGGATCCCGCCGGTCGGTGACATCCGCAACTGCATCGCCGCCCTGGCCGACGCCGAGCCGCTGATGAACGAACTGCTCCAGTACCGGTTCCCGGAGGCCGCGACCGGCGCGGCGACGGGGGAGGGGCCGGGCCTGGCGGGCCACGCCGTCGGCAACCTGCTGCTCGCGGCGATGACCGCGATCGAGGGCGGCGATTTCGAGGAAGGCGTCCGACGCATCAACCGGATCCTTGCCGTGCGCGGCCAGGTCGTCCCGGTGACGGCGACCCCACTCACGCTCCACGCCCGCTGCCGCGATGGCTCGATCGTCGATGGCCAGTCGCTGATCATGGGAACGTCGGACATCGAGCAGGTCTGGATCACGCCAGACGAGGTCGCACCGTCCGAGGACGCGCTGGCGGCCATCGCCGACGCGGAGCTGATCGTGCTTGGCCCCGGCAGCCTGTATACGAGCCTGTTGCCGAACCTGCTGCTGCCGGCCATCCGCGACGCGCTGCTGGCGGCTCCCGCCCCGCGCCTGTACGTCTGCAACGTCGCGACCCAGGATGGCGAGACGGCCGGCTTCGACCTCGCCGCCCACGTGGAGGCGCTCGTGGCCCACACGGCGCCCGGACTCGTCGACCTCGTGCTGGCGAACAACCGGTTCGATGCCCGGACCCCGCCCGACTGGACGGCCGAGACCGTCCGGCTGCATTGGCCGCCGGCCTCCGTCCGACCCACGCCGCGCCTGATCCTCAACGACGTCGTGGACCCCGACAATGCGCGCCGGCACGACCCCGCGCGGCTGGCCACGGCCGTCATCCACGCGCTCGAAGCCGAGACCGCGAACCGCCGCCGGACCGTGGGCCGGACGGCCTGAGGTGACCCGCTCCGAACGCGACCTGGTCACGGCGCTGCGCAACGAGCTGGCCGCGATCGACCCGGCGCGCGCCTGCGATCGGCTCGCGGAGGCGGCCGGCCTGGGCGACGAGGTCGGAGCTCGTGAGCCGGCGGTCGCCCGGCTCACCGTGCGTCTGCGCCGTGCCCGAGAGGGCACGACCGGCGCGCCGTTCGAATGGGCCACGGCGGCGGAACACTGCCGCACGGCCTGGCTCCGTGGCCGCTTCCTGGCGCGGGGATCGCTGAGCCTGGCGGGCGGACGAACCCACCTCGAGTTCGTGGTGGCCCCCGACGACGCGCCGATCCTCGCGGCACGCCTGGGTGAGGTCGGCCTTCCGGCGTCGTGGCGGCTGCGCCGCGCCCGCGGCGTCGTGACCTGGAAGAGCAGCGAGGCGGTCGGGACATTCCTCCGCCGGATCGGGGCCGCGGGCGCCCTCCTCGAGCTCGAGGCGCGCCAAGTGTCGAGGGCCTTGCGCGGTGAGCTCAACCGCGTCCTCAACGCCGAATCGGCCAACCTGCAACGGGCCGTGGCCGCCGCGGGCCGACAGCTCGACGCGATCGCGGTGCTCGATGCGGACGGGCGGCTGCCCCGGCAGCCCTACGTCGTGCGGCTCATCGCCGATGCCCGCCGCGAGACCCCCGAGGCGACCCTCACGGAGCTGGCCGAACGGCTCGAGCTGCACCGATCGGCGGTCCAGCGGGCGCTCGAGCGGATCGAGCGGCTGGCCGAGGCCGAGCCCGCGGCGCCGACCCTCGCGACCGAGCCCCCCGGCGACCCCCCGTCGAGCCTGGTCCGCGCGCATGCGTGAGGTCGTCGTCGCCGCCAACTGGAAGATGCACACCACGCCGGCCGATGCGGGCGACCTCGCCAGGACGATCGCATCGCGCACCCGCGAACCGGGTGTCACCCGCGTGATCTGCCCGCCGTACGTCTGCCTCGCGGCCGTCGGCGCGGCACTCGCGGAGGCCGACCCCGAAGTCGCCGTCGGGGCCCAGAACGTCCATCACGAGCTGGCCGGCGCGTACACCGGCGAGATCGCCGCGCCGATGCTCGTCGGGCTCGCGACGTGGGTGATCGTCGGGCACTCGGAGCGACGACGCGACGCCGCGGAGACGGACGACGTGATCGGTCGAAAGCTGGGACGCGCGGTCGACG
>JAXDKY010000117.1:0-4113 GCA_034666885.1 Chloroflexota bacterium | reverse complement strand
CTGGGTCTCCTCGATCACCACGATCCGGAGCGCCTCCTCGACGCGATCATGGGCCGCGCGACCTCGCTGCTCGGGACGCCGCACGGCTACATCTACCTCCTCGACCCGGAGGACGAGACCACGATCGTGGTCCGCGTCGGGACCGGTGTCTTCGACGGCTACCTCGGGCACCGCATGGCGCTCGACGAGGGGATCGGCGGCCGGATCATCACGTCGGGCGTCCCGATGTCGATCGACGATTACGACGCCTGGGCCGGTCGCTCGCCCAGCCTGCCGCACGGGGTCTTCGGCTCCGTGGTCGGTGTCCCGCTGACGTCCGGTGGCCGGGTCGTCGGCGTGCTTGGCCTCGGGTCGGGGCACAGCACGCGGCGCTGGGGCAGCCGCGACATCGACGCGTTGACGAGCTTCGGCAAGCTCGCGTCCATCGCCCTCGACAACGCCCGGCTCATCGATGCCGCCCAGCGCGGCGCCCTCTACGACCCGACGACGAGCCTGCCCAACCGCGAGCTCCTGACCGACCGGATCGCGCACGCCCTGGCCGGCCAGGGCCCGGACGACGTCGAATCGATCGCAGTGGTCCTGCTCGGTCTCGACCGCTTCAAGGTGATCAACGAGAGCCTGGGCCACGCGATCGGCGACCGCCTGCTCGTGGCCGTGGGGCAGCGGCTCATCCATGGTCTTCGCCCGAGCGACACCGTCGCGCGGGTGGGCGGCGACGAATTCGGCATCATCCTCGACCCCGTGGCCGACGCCGACGAGGCGCGCTCCATCGCCGACCGGATCGTCGCGGAGCTCAGCGCCCCCTTCCCGCTCAACGGTCGCGAGTGGTTCGTCAGTGCGTCGATGGGCATCGCCCTCGCCCAGCACGGCGCCACCACCCCGGACGAGATGCTGCGCGAGGCCGAGATCGCGATGGTCCGGGCGAAAGGCGATGCGACCCAGCGCCACGCGTTCTTCGAGCCATCGATGAGCACGCATACCCTCGAGCGGCTGGAGCTCGAGAGCGACCTGCGATCCGCCCTCGAACGACACGAGCTGCGCGTCCACTACCAGCCGATCGTCAAGCTCGACACTGCCGCGATCGTCGGGTTCGAGGCGCTCGTCCGCTGGCAGCACCCGACCCGCGGCCTCGTCGCGCCGCTCTCGTTCATCCCCCTCGCCGAGGAGACCGGCCTGATCGTGCCGCTCGGCAAGTGGGTCCTCGAGACCGCCTGCCGTCAGGCCGCCAAGTGGCACCGCGCCCGGACCGACCCGGATGGCCCACCGCCGTTCGTCTCGGTGAACCTCTCGGCGCGCCAGTTCATCCAGGAGGATCTCGTCGAAGACGTCGCCGCCGTGCTGGCCGAGACCGGGCTGGCGGCCTCGGCCCTGGAGCTCGAGATCACCGAGAGCGTGCTGATGGACAAGTCGGACGCCGGGATCCGGACGTTGCGGCGCCTTCGGGCGCTCGGGGTGCGGCTCGTGCTCGACGACTTCGGCACCGGCTATTCGTCGCTGTCGTACCTCAAGCACCTGCCGCTCGACACGATCAAGATCGACCGCTCGTTCGTCAACGGCATCGAGGAGATCGCCGATCGCTCGATCGTCGAGGCGGTCGTCGCGCTGGCACACGGGCTCGGCATCGGCGTGGTCGCCGAAGGCATCGAGACCGAGCGCCAGGCCGAGCGGCTGCTCGAGTTAGGCTGCGATCTCGGCCAGGGCTATCTGTTCAGCCGCCCCGTGCCGGCCGCCCGGACCGGGCGCCTGCTGCGCCAGACCCTGGGCACGCCGACCCTGCGGCGCGCCGGCTGAGCGACGGTCAGTTGCGGCTCCCGCCGAACAGGCGGAGCATGAACAGGAACAAGTTCACGAAGTCGAGGTACAGGTGGAGCGCGCCGATGACGGCGGCCTTCTCCATCGAGCCCGTGTAGACCGCGATGTCGCCGTTCTGGATGCGCTGGACGTCATAGGCGGTCAGCGCCGTGAAGATCACCACGCCGACGATCGAGATGACCCACGTGAGCGCACCGCCGGCGAGAAAGACGTTCAGCAGCGACGCCACGATCAGGCCGATGAGGCCCATGAACAGGATCCCGCGGAGGCCCGCCAGGGAGCGCTTGGTCACGTGGCCGTAGATGGCCGCCGCACCGAACATCGCGGACGCCGACAGGAAGGCGGTCACGACGGACGTGCCCGTGTAGCCGGCCACGATCAACCCGATCGTCAGGCCGAGGGTCGCCGCGTACACGAAGAACAGGCCGAGCGCGACGACCGCGCTGATCCGCCGGATGCCCCAGCTGATCACGACGACCAGCCCGAGCTGGGCGATGAGCAGGGGGAAGAAGTTGTCGGCGGCGAAGCCGAGCAGCCGCTCGTTCGACTGGACGACGAAGGCGACGCCGGCGCTGACGAGCAGGCCCGCGAACATCCAGACGAACGACTGGGTCAGGAACGCCTGGGCGAGCCGTGCGTCCGGCTTGACGCCGAGTGTCGATGCGGGGGTCGCCGGGCCGGCGAGGGTATTGGGGGTCGGATAGGGATTCGAGACGCGCTCGTCACTCATCGTCGGGTGTGCTCCTCGTGCCTGGAAGCAGGGGTCGCCGGTCTACCACATCAGGCCGGCGTCGCGCGGATCCCAGCGCTCGGCCAGCAGCGTGACCTTGACGTCGTGTTCCACCACCGACTCCGCCTGCTCCTTGACCTGGGCGATCATCGAGCCAGCGTACGGGCAGAACGGGGTGGTCAGGATCATCTTGATCTCGGTCGAGTCGGGCCCGAGCAGGATCTGCTTGATCAGCGCGAGCTCGACGACGTTCATCCCGATCTCGGGGTCGACGACGGCGCGCAGCGCGTCGAGGATGGCGAGCTCGGTGGCTCGGCGCTCGGGGTCGAACGCGGCGGCCTCGGCCGTGGGCGTCTCGATGGTGGCAGCGTCGGCAGCGGGAGCCGCGACGTCAGAAGTGGTCGTGTCGGTCATCGGTGGTGGTTTCTCCGGGTAGTGCGTGCGAAAAGCGTACCACCGAGCCCGTTCGAGGCCCGCACATCCGTTCGTACGGGTCAGGCGGCCTTGATGACGACGCCGGGCAGGCGATACTGCGCCGGCAGGCCGGCCGCCTCCGCCTCGGTGTAGCCGGGGCCGACTAGGGATCCGTCGGCCTCGAAGAAATCGGTGTAGCGCTCGCGGTGCGCGGCGGCGTACGCGAACGCCGCGGCGACGCCGACCGTCCGGAGCTCGGGGTGGTCGGTCAGGATGCGGGTAAGGTCGTAGCCGTTCGAGCGGAGCTCCAACAGCTGGCGGACGGTCAGCCGCGAGCCATAGCAGAAGGGCTCGCCGTTCATGACGAGCGGGTCCTGCTGGACCCACTTGACGGTCACCGGATCAGCCGCCCTTGTAGATGAGCTGGAGCAACGCGTTCCGCTTGCGCGCGTCGCCCGCGATGCGGCGGTGCCACCGGTACTTGGCGATGGCCGCGTCGATCGAAAGGTCCGCCTCGGCTGCGATGGACGGCGCCATCGCGCCAGCGATGGCCGCTCGGACGCCCTCGCACAAGTTGATCAGGTCATCGAGCGGCACGCGCTTGCGGCGATAAACGGGCGAGGTCCAGTCGGCGTATTCACCGGCCGCCGATGGATCGGCGATCGACACCGCATAGGCCACGCGCTCGGCCAGGAGCTGAGCGTCGCGCAGGCGCTCGCGGAGGCCGATCTCGTCGTAACGGGTGCGCAGGGTCGGGTCGCGATCGATCGCCACGGCCAGGGCTCGGGCGGCCAGCTCCGGCGCGGTCTCGCGGATGCGCCGGGCGACGTCGGCCCACGCGGTGGTGGTGTTGCGCGGAGGACGGCCGAGGCTCGGGTGCGTCACGCCCGGAGTCTAGCGCCCGTGCGGGGAGGATGCGACGGTCCGTCGCTGGGCGCTGCCACCTGTCCGTGAGTCGCCCGCGGTCTCGGGCTACGATGCGTGCCGTGAGTGAGACCCCTTCCGAACCCGAACCCGAGCGGCCCTCTGCCGTGCCCGGTGAACGACGCCTCGCACGAGCGCCGTCCGAGCGCTACGGGGCGGCGCCGGACACGGAGGCGGCGGCGACCCCGACGGTCGCGGATCCGGCTGCCGCCCCCGCCCGCGGGGTCGCGTTC
>JAXDKY010000116.1:0-5544 GCA_034666885.1 Chloroflexota bacterium | reverse complement strand
GGGTGCGACGTCGGCTGGACGAGGAAGACGTCCTTCTCGCGGACGTTGTCGAGGATCTTCACGAAGATGTTCTCGTTCGCGAACTGGAACACCTCGGCCTTGCCCGGTTCCGTGCCCAGGTAGCGGGCGATCTTGTGGGCGAGGTCGGGGTTGGCGTTCCCGTGGTAGATCTCGAACTGGTCCGCGTACAAGGGTGCCGCCTCCCGCTGCCCGAAGACCGTCATCGACTTACCCACCGCCCGGCCCGGCCTGACCGGGGCCGCCCGTTTCGGGGGCGTCATCGTCGCCCATGCCGTCGCGCTCCGCAAGTCCGGCCCGGAACGCGGCGATGGCCACGACCCGGTCGCCATCCGCGAGGCGCATGACGATCACGCCGCGGGCGCTCGAGGAATAGCGGTTGATGGTGTTGGTCTCGGTCCGGATGACCTGGCCGCCGGCGCTGATGAGCAGCAGCTCCTCGTCCGCCTCTGTGACCTGTTGGACCGCCGCGACGTCGCCGGTCTTGCGGCCCTCGAGCGAGATGAGTCCCACGCCCTGGCCGCCGCGATGCTTCCGCCGGAAGTCGCCGAGCGGCACGCGCTTGCCGTAGCCGGTTTCGGTCAGGACGAGCACGTCCGAGTCCGGCTCCACGACATTCATCCCGACGACGGCATCGCCCTGCCGAGCCAGCCGGATGCCGATGACGCCGGCCGCGTCGCGGCCCATCGGCCGGACCTCCGTCTCCGCGAAGCGAGCGAGCTTGCCCTTGGCGGTGGCGATGATGACGTCGTCGTGACCGGTCGAGATGTCGACCCAGGCGAGCTCGTCGTCGTCGGCGATGGTGATCGCCCGGATCCCCGACGAGCGCACCTTCTCGAACTGCTCGAGCGGCGTCTTCTTGATGATGCCCTTGCGGGTCGCGAGCACGAGGAACGACCCGGGCGTGAAGTCCTTGAGCGTGATGGTCGCCATCGGGACCTCGCCCGACTCCACCTGGACCCCGGGCAGGTTGATGATCGGGATGCCCTTGGCCTGGCGGCTGGCATCCGGGACGGCGTGGACCTTCGCGCTGAACACGCGACCGCGGTTCGTGAAGAACAGCGCCCAGTCGTGGGTGTTCGCCACGAGCAGGTGCTCGACCGCGTCCTCCTCGCGCGTGACGTGCCCGATGATCCCCTTGCCGCCGCGATGCTGGCGGCGGTAGGTGTCGACCGGCTGGCGCTTGATGTAGCCGCGCCCGGAGATGGTCACGACGACGTCCTCGTCGGCGATCAGGTCCTCGTCGGTCATCTCGCGGCTGGCGTCGTCCTGGACCCGTGTGCGTCGCTCGCCGGCGTACTTGCGCTTGAGCTCGGTGAGCTCGTCGCGGATGATGCCCATCACGCGGGCCGGATTGGCGAGGATGTCCTCCAACTCGGCGATGAGCTGGATCACCGACAGGTATTCGTCCTCGATCTTCTTGCGCTCGAGCGCGGCCAGGCGCGCGAGTCGCATGTCGAGGATCGCCTGCGCCTGCAGCTCCGACAGATCGAAGCGCTTCATCAGGTTCGTCCGGGCGAGGTCGACGTCGGCCGACTCGCGGATCGTCTTGATGACGGCGTCGAGGTGATCGAGGGCGATCTTGAGGCCCTCGAGGATGTGCGCCCGTGCCTGTGCCTTGCCGAGGTCGAACTCGGTCCGCCGCCGGATGATCTCGCGGCGGTGATCGAGGTAGTGGACCAGCACGCTGCGCAGCGGCAGCGTCTGCGGCTGGCCGTCGACGAGCGCCAGCATGTTCATGTTGAAGGCGAGCTGCATCGGGGTGTGCTTGAACAGGTTGTTGAGCACCTTGTGCGGGTTGAAGTCCCGCTTGATCTCGATGTAGATGCGCATGCCGTCGCGGTCGGACTCATCGCGCAGGTCGCTGATCCCGTCGATCCGCTTGTCCTTGACGAGGTCGGCCATCTTCTCGAGCAGGGCGGCCTTGTTCACCTGGTACGGCAGCTCGTTGACGATGATCGCCGTGCGATCGCCGCGGACCTCCTCGAACACGACCTGGGCACGCATGACGACGCGGCCGCGGCCGTGGGCATACATCTGGCGGATCGCGTCGACGGTCTCCCACTCCCCGGTGAGCGCATTGCGCTGCTTCTCGAACCGGAAGATCGTGCCGCCGGTCGGGAAGTCCGGGCCGGTGACGTGCTTGCACAGGTCGTCCGAGGTCAGGTCCGGGTCGTCGATCAGGGCGATCGTCGCGTCGACGATCTCGCCGAGGTGGTGGGGCGGGATGTTGGTCGCCATGCCGACGGCGATGCCGGAGCTGCCGTTGATGAGCAGGTTCGGGAGCTTGGCCGGCAGGACCGACGGCTGCTTCTGGGTGCCGTCGTAGTTGTCGACGAAGTCGACGGTCTCCTTGTCGATGTCGGCGAGCAGCTCCGCGGCGATCCCGGTGAGGCGCGCCTCGGTGTAGCGCATGGCCGCCGCCTGGTCGCCGTCGACGGACCCGAAGTTGCCCTGGCCATCGACCAGCGGGTAGCGCATCGAGAAGTCCTGGGCGAGCCGCACGAGCGCGTCATAGATCGACTGGTCGCCGTGCGGGTGGTACTTGCCCATGACCTCGCCGACGATCGCCGCGCACTTGCGGAACGAGCTCGTCGCGGACAGGCCCATCTCGCCCATCGAGAACAGGACGCGTCGGTGGACCGGCTTGAGGCCATCGCGCACGTCCGGCAGGGCGCGGGCGACGATGACGCTCATCGCGTAGTCGAGGTACGAGACGCGCATCTCGTCCTCGATGCGGATGGCGCGGACGTCGCCCAAGTCGTCGGTCACGGTGTGCTACTCCTGCTCAGGCCAGCGGGGGTTCGGGGTGGTGGACGGGATCGGGCAGCTCGCCGAAACGGGCTGCCGTCGTGGCTGCCGACGAGGTCGATGGCGCTCCGGCGCGCTTGCGGATGCCGGCCAGGAGGGCACGCAACGCGTCGGCGTCGGCTGGGGCGAGCTTGACCAGGCTGTCGCGAACGACCCAGGCGCGGTGGCCGTCGAGGTGTCCGACCGCGATGTCGGCCTGGCGGCGCAGCGCTGCGGTCGTCGTCGGGCCGTCTCGCTGGGCAAGCGAGCGGTACGCCCACGCCAGGGCCTTCTGGACATCCGGTTCCGCGTCGCCCATGAGTTGATCGAGCAGCGCCAGGGCTGTCGGGACGAGCTCAGGACCCTGGCCGGTTCCCCGATTGCCGTGCGTCATCGTCGCGATGGTCGAAGCGATCAGGCGCCGCTCCCAGCGCGACGGGGAGTAGACCAGTTGCTCCAGCTCGGCCCAGCGATAGGGTTCCGCGCCGATGCCGATCCCGTACGGGTGGGCGAGGTCATCGACCGTGGCCCAGTCCCTCGCCTCGCGCGCCGCGCGGCGCAGCAGTTGCCAGGTGCGTTCCGGGTCGGCGGCGAGGGTTCGCTCGAGCAGCCCGAAAGCGAACCAGCGGGCCTCGATGTTTGGTTCGCGGAACAGCCGGTCGGCCACGAACAGCAGCGCCGTGGGCCGATCGCGGCGGGTCTCCTTGCGGAAACCCCGCGCGACGGCGGCCAGCAGCGGCCGGCGTACGCCGTGGACCTGGCCGATGCCCGGGGCGATCGCCCGCATGCCCTCGGCGTACTCGGGGTCCGCGAGGCCATCGAGTCCGCGTCGCAGGCCGATCGCGAACGCGTCCGGATCGCCGACGAGATCGGCGAGGGAGGTGCCGAGGGCCTCGGCGTCCTCCTTGTGGGTGGCGACGAACGCCACCGCGCGCTGGGTGATCGGGCTCGGTTCGGCCACAGCGTTCGTCATCGTGGGCTGGCCGATACCTGGGTTCCGGCCGCGAGAGGGACGTATGCGTAGCGTTCCCGGAGCTGTTGCTTGCGTGCCTCGTCGGCGGCCACGTAGACCCCGGTCGCGGTCGCGAGCTCCTGGCCGGTCTGCACGTCCACGATGTGAGCGGCGGTGTCCACGATCCGGCGGCGCGAGCGGGTGATCCACCCCTCCGCGCGGATCGGCTTGCCGATCTCGACCGGCTTCCGGAACTCGACGGCCATCCGGGCGGTCAGGCCCCAGTTGTCCTCGGCGACGAGCGACCAGGCCATGACCTCGTCGAGGACCGCGCAGAGGATGCCCCCGTGCGCGATGTCGTCCCAGCCCTGGAAGCGCTGCTCGAGGGTCACATCCGTCCAGGCGCGTCGTGGCTCGACGTGCAGGGTCAGGCCCATCCCGCTCGCGTTCAGCGTCCCACAGGCGAAACAGTGATGCGGAGCGATCTCGAAACGCGGGACCCCGGGCACGTCCACGACGCGCGCGTCAGACGTCAAGGTTCTGCACCTTGCGGGCCTCGGTCATGATGAATCCCTTGCGCGGGGCAACCTTCTCGCCCATCAGCATCGTGAAGATCTCGTCGGCGAGGGCGGCGTTCTCCGAATCGACCCGCAGCAACGTGCGCGTCTCCGGGTTCATCGTGGTGTCCCAGAGCTGATCGGCGTTCATCTCGCCGAGGCCCTTGAAGCGCTGGACGGACAGGTTCTTGACGTTGAATTCCTTGATGATCCGCTCGCGTTCCTGTTCGCTCTGGGCGTAGCGGGTGACCTTGCCAGTGCTGACCCGATAGAGGGGCGGCTGGGCGATGTACAGGTAGCCGGCGTCCACGACTTCGGGCATATGCCGATAGAAGAAGGTCAGGAGCAGGGTCCGGATGTGGGCCCCGTCGACGTCGGCGTCGGTCATGATGATGATCCGGTGGTAGCGCAGCTTCGACATGTCGAAGCTCTCGCCGATGCCCGCGCCCAACGCGATGATCAGGGGTCGCACGTTCTCGCTGGACAGGATCTTGTCGAGACGGGCCTTCTCGACGTTGAGGAGCTTGCCGCGCAACGGGAGCACGGCCTGGTTGCGACGGTCCCGCCCCTGCTTGGCCGAGCCGCCGGCCGAATCGCCCTCCACGATGTAGAGCTCGCTGCGGGCGGGGTCGCGTTCCTGGCAGTCTGCGAGCTTGCCCGGCAACGACATCCCATCGAGGGCGCCCTTTCGGATCACGAGGTCGCGGGCCTTGCGGGCCGCCTCTCGGGCGCGAGCGGCCGTGAGGCATTTCTCGATGATGCGGCGGCCGTCGGCAGGGTTCTCGTCGAGATACTGCCCGAGGCTATCCGCAACCGCGGTCTGGACCTGGCCCTTTACCTCGGGATTGCCGAGTTTGGCCTTCGTCTGGCCCTCGAACTGCGGATCGGTCAGCTTGACGCTGATGACGGCGGTGAGGCCTTCGCGGACATCGTCACCGGACAGGTTGGTGTCGTTGTCCTTGAGCACGCCCGCCCGCCGTGCCCAATCGTTCAGCGAGCTCGTCAGCGCGGCGCGGAAGCCAGTGACGTGGCTACCCCCGTCGGGCGTGTTGATGTTGTTGGCAAACGCGAGCACGTTCTCCGTGTACGTGTCGTTGTATTGGAGGGCGACTTCGACCGCGGTGGAGCCCTCCCTGCGCTCGACGTAGATCGGCTTCGCGTGGAGGGCTTCCTTGTTCCGGTTCAGGTGACGGACGAACGACTGGAGGCCACCCTCGAAATAGAAGG
>JAXDKY010000115.1:0-8750 GCA_034666885.1 Chloroflexota bacterium | reverse complement strand
ACCGAGCGGCGAGGTCTTCACGGAGGTCCGCCATCGTCGGCCGATGCTCAGCCTGTCGAACGCCTTCAGCCACGATGAGCTGCGCGCATTCGACGCCCGGGTGCGCCGGGGTCTCGGGTTCCCGGTCGCCCCGGAACCGGCCCCCGAGCTCCGCTACGTGGCCGAGCTCAAGATCGATGGCCTGGCGATCACGCTGCGCTACGAGCGCGGGCGGTTCGTCCAGGGCGCGACCCGAGGGGATGGCACGACCGGCGAGGACGTGACCGCGAACCTGCGGACGATCTCGGCCATCCCGGCGAAGCTCAAGGAGCCGGTCACGGCCGATGTTCGCGGCGAGGTCTACATGCCCAAGGCTGAGTTCGCGCGCATCAATGCCGAGCGCGAAGAGGCCGGGCTGGCGCTGTACGCCAATCCGCGCAATAGCGGCGCGGGCTCGTTGCGGCAGAAGGATCCGGCCGTTACCGCGAGCCGGCTCCTGTCGACCTGGGTGTACCAGCTCCTCGAGGAGGGCGACGGGTCGATCGATTCCCAGTCGGGGGCGCTCGAACGGCTGAAGGCTCTTGGCCTGCCGGCCAACCCCGAGCACCAGGCCGGCCTCGATATCGAGGGCGTCATCGACTTCACGGAGACGTGGCGCGACGAGCGCCACAAGCTCCCGTACGAGACCGATGGGGTCGTGGTCAAGGTCGACCGGTTCGACCAGCAGGAGCGGCTCGGGATGGTCAGCCGCGCCCCACGCTGGGCGATCGCCTACAAGTTCCCGCCCGAGCAGGTCGAGACGACCGTCGAGGACATCGTCCCGTACGTCGGTCGGACCGGGACGCTGACGCCGGTCGCCCACCTGACCCCGGTCAAGGTCGCCGGCTCCACGGTCGCGCGGGCGACGCTGCACAACCTCGACGAGGTGCGGCGCAAGGACATCCGGATCGGCGATCGGGTCGTCCTCCAGAAGGCCGGCGACGTGATCCCGGAGGTCGTCCGGCCGATCGTCGAGAAGCGCACCGGCAAGGAACGCGAGTTCGAGATGCCGGCGGCGTGCCCGGTGTGCGGGACGCCCGTGGTGCAGGACGAGGGGGCCGTGCGCGTCTATTGCCCGAACGTGGCCTGTCCGGCGCGGTTGTCGCAGGAGTTCGGCCATTTCGTCGGGCGCGGCGGGATGGACATCGAAGGCGCGGGCTGGGCGGTCCTGAGCCAGCTGCTGGAGCGAGGGCTGGTCAAGTCGCGGGCCGACTTCTTCCGCCTCACCGTGGAGCAGCTCGAGGGCCTCGAGCGGTTCGCGCGCAAGAGCGCCGAGAACCTGCATGGCCGCATCGCCCGGGCGCGCGTCGGGCGTCCGCTGGCGCGCGTGCTCAACGGCCTCGGCATGCCGCAGGTCGGCGAGTCCACCGCGATCGACCTCGCGCGCTGGCTGGCGATGCGGGTGCGGCCCGAGGACTACCCGCCGGCCTCGGGCGACGCCGTGCCCGATCCGTGGTTCGCGGCCGTGGACGCCGAATTGCGACGCATCGCGACCGAGGAGCCCGAGACGCTGACCGAGGTCGAGGGGATCGGGCCGCTGGTGGCCGCCGCGATCGGACGGTATTTCGCGGACCCCGGGACCGCCGGCGTGCTGCGCGAGCTGGTCGAGGTCGGGGTCGTGCCCGAGCGGCCGGACGTTCCACCGCCCGGCGTGGCCGTGGAGGCCGGCCCGCTGGCCGGCAAGTCGGTCGTGGTCACCGGGACGCTCGAAGGGTTCGGGCGCCCGGAGGCGGAAGACGCGATCCGGGCCGCCGGCGGCAAGCCCGTGGGCTCGGTATCCAAAAAGACCGATTACGTCGTGGCCGGCGAATCGGCGGGCTCGAAGCTCGCCAAGGCGCAGGAGCTCGGGGTACCGGTCCTCGACGAAGCCGGTTTCCGGCGGCTGCTCGCCGGCGAGACGCCCTAGGAGATCCCCCGGCGGGGTGAGCTAGCGGCGACCCTGGGAGTAGCGCTCCATGAGCTCGCTGACGGCGGTGCGCGCCGCCTGCCACTCGGGCTGGTCGCCGAAGATCGTGGCGTTCTCGCCGAAGCGGTTGATCTGGGTCATCGCGGTCACGATCATGTCGTGGGCCAGCTGGCGGTTGCGGCCGGCGTTGACCTGGCCCGTCACCAGGTAGCGGCGGACGGTCTCGAAGGGGGCGCTCCAGCGGCCCCAGCGGAGCTTGTCGCCCTCGCGCAAGGTCTCGAGCCAGTCGTCGTCGCCGACCGGGTGGCGGTCGTGCTCGGCCATGTGGTGGCGCAGGTCGACGCGCAGTCCGGGCAGGCTCAGGCTCCCGGTCCGGCCATCATCGTCGACCGTCAGGTAGCACACGGGACAGGTCGGCAGCTCGGCGTCGGCACGCGGCGTGTCGCCATAGGGGAGCCCGCAGCGCCGACAGAACGTGGCGTCTTCGCGGATGGCGGGCGTGCCGCACTGGAGGCAACTGACGGCGATCATGCGGCGAACACCCCTTCCCGGATGGCTCGGCGGATGGAGACTTCGATGGCCGGTTCGGCGCCGGTCAGGTGGACCTGCCAGGCCTCCGGCGTGTACAGCCCGGCGGGTCGGCGGGCGACGTGGATGCGACCGGCGGTGCCGAGTCCGGCGATCGCGTCCGCCAGGGCGGCCTCGAGGCGTGCAGGCGTGTCGGGTCTCGCGGTGCCTGGCCCGAGAACGGCCTGGAGGGCCACCCCGAGTCGCTCGAGTTCCGGCCGGCCGATCGCGATGACGACATCGCTGGTGGGTTCAGGCTCGGGCGCCGCGGTGATTCCATCGTCGATCGATGCCGAACGATCCATGGCGTGGCCGGCCACCCGAAGCAGGCGACGTGTTCGATCGAGCGCGGACCACATGACGAAGGCGACTCCCGGAAAGGCACGATGGGGTTGACCGGACAAGCATCCCCGGACGAGCCACGCCGGACCACTCCCCATCGGTCCCGCCCGGGATGGCAGGACTGTTGGGCCATCGAGCGTCAGCCCAGGGCGTGGTTGAACTGCCCCCAGATGTGCTCGGGCTGCCAATCGAGCGGGTCTCCGCGAGCGAGGCGTGGCGCCCGCCAGGCCTCCGTCCAGCCGTCCGCCGCGAACGCCCGAGCCCCCGCTTCGTTCTCGAGGAGGATCCCCGCACGGACCCGCCGATCTGGTCCCGCGGCCAGGCGTCGGGTGCGCAGGATCGCAAGCGCACCCTCCGTGGCAGGGGCGATCGTCGCGCCACCGCCCCATGGCGCGCGGATCACGTAGCCGCTGGGCGCATCGGAATCGCCGGTAAGGACCAAGGTGGTCTCCGGCGCGGCGAACGCCGTGAGCAGGTGCCGGCGGTCCTCGCCCGTGGCCGTGCGGTCCAGCATGACCATCGACTCGAGGTCGTCGGCTCGGTAGGCCCGTACGCGGCTGTGGCCGGGTCCGCGCCCGGACCCACCAACGCCCGGCTCGACGGAGCCGGCAAGTCCGGGCGCCTCCATCGTCCGGTACCACGATTGCACCCGGAAGCCCATGCGCTCGTATAGACGCCGGCCCGCATCCGTGGCGACCAGGACCAGTGTCCGGCAGCCGGCCGACTCGGCCGCCTCGATCGGCGCCTCGGTGAGCGCGCGACCGATGCCCTGGCCGCGGGCCGAGGACACCACCCAGATCGTCCCGATCCAGGCCACGGGGCCGTTGATGGTCGCGACGCCGGTCCCCAGGATGGCGCCGTCGGCGCCCTCGGCCACGAATACCCGGCACTCGGGATGCGAAGTCGCGAATCCGAACCAGGCGTGACGGTCGCCCCAGTCGTCAGCGAGCAGCGCCTCGCTGGCCGGTTCGATGTCGGCCGCCGTCATCGGACGCAGGACGTAGTCGGGTCGGGGGCGCACGGTCACGGCGGAATCCTAGTGGCGAGCCAGCTTGGTGGCGTGGCCAGCTTGCGGGCATTGCGGGGGCGCAACAGCCGGATGCGACAATCCGGCCGGCATCGCGTCTGACTGCCATGGGAGGGCAACATCGACACGTCCAGTGGCCGACGACCCACGCTTCGGCCGATCGGTCGCACCACCGCCGCGGATCTTCGGGCCGATTTCATCATGACCGCTTACGACGAGCATCAGCGCCGACTCACGGGCTTCGCGTACGCGTTGACCCGGGATCAGGACGCCGCGGACGACCTCGTCCAGGAATCGTTCCTGCGATTGATCAAAGAGCACGCCGCCGGCAACGTCCCGGACAACGTGCGGGCATGGCTGTTCCGGGTGTGCGCGAACCTCGTGACGAGCCGGGGTCGCCGTGGCGTCGTCGCGAATCGCTTCCTCCAGCGCGCGACCGCCCCGGCCGAGGAAGTGGCCGCCGAGGTCGAGATGCTTCGGCACGAGACCGGTGAAGCGCTGGCGGCTGCCCTGGCCATCCTGCCCGCTGAATCGCGCGCGGCCCTGGTCATGGCCGCCAACGGGTACTCGGGTCGTGAGATCGCCGACGCCCTGGGCCGCACCGAGTCGGCGACGCGGACGATGATGTTCCGGGCGCGCGAGCGGTTGCGGGTCTTTCTCGTGGCGGAAGAGGTCCATCGATGAGCCACGACCACGAGGCCCTGCACCTGGCCGTGGCGGCCCTCGACTTCGAGTTGAGCCCGGACGAGTACGCGCGGATGGAAGCCGGCCTGCTCGAGTGCGCCGAATGCGCGGACGCCGTCGCGAGCCATCAGGAAGTGGCGCGCCTGCTCGAACGGCTGCCGACCCGCGACGCCTCGCCGTACGTCCGTGAGCGCGTCCTGCGTGCTTCGCTGGTCCCGCCACGGCAGCGCCAGTGGTCGCTCCTGCTCGTGGCCGCCGCGCTGCTCGGACTCCTGCTTGCGGCCGCGTTTGCCGTGGGTGCCTTCAAAGTGCGGCCGCCGCTCGATGCGAGCGTGGTGCTCCCATCCGCGTCGGCCCCGGCGCACGGCGATGAAGCTTCGCCCGGACCGTCGGCGTCGCCGGAGCCGGGAGCCTCCGATATCCCGCAGGAGCCCGCTGGGCCATCGAAGTTTGGAACCGCCCTGACCGCGGATACCCTCGCAGAGGTCGTCTCGGGTCGGCTGCGTATCCGGTCCGAGCCGCGCGTGGCCGACGACTCGATCAAGTACGAGCCGTTGCTCGATGTCGGCGACCGCCTCATGGTCGTCGCCGGACCGGTCCTGGCAAACGACTACGAGTGGTACCAGGTAACCGCCTGGCGACCCGACGACCTGTATGCGTCCTGGCCGGTCGGCTGGGTCTCGCGCGGCGATCACGACGGCACGCCGTGGCTTCGAGCGAGCGTCGACCCGTGCCCGGGTGGGCCGATCACGATCGACACGGTCGTGGCCCTGCACCCGGAAGAGCGCGTCGCCTGCTTCGGAAGCAGTCCCCTTCGCTTTCGAGCGTATGTGAGCGGCGGGGATCGCGAGGTCTGCACCGTCGATAGCGGGGCGGCGTGCATCGACGGACCGGCCTGGCTCACCGGCTTCGGTGGCTGGGGAGCGATGACCGATGTGAATATCGAGACCCCCTCGCTCGGCGGGCCACGGCTGGCGATCGATCCGAACGGCCCGGCGGGCCGGACCGCCATCCCGACGGGCGTCATGGTCGACCTGGAAGGCGCCTTCGACCATCCGGCCGCTCAGCAGTGCCGCCCCGGAGCGGTCGGCCAGGGCACGGCCCCGTACGTTGCGGCGGTCGCCCGGCTCGAGTGCCGGGCCCAGTTCGTGGTCACCAGTGCGCACACTGATCCCGACTACCCGGTCGCAGACGCCCCGGGAATCACCGTCTCGGGCAACCTGCGCGTCCGCTCGGACCCGGGGCTCACCGGCGATCGCTTCGAGTTGCTCAAGAGTGGAACGGAGGTGTGGGTCGTCGAGGGCCCGGTCGTTGCGGCCGACTACGAGTGGTTCCAGGTGATCGTGCCGAGCGTGGACGCCGGGGATGGCGTGCCGCGGATCGGCTGGGTGGCGGCATCGGACCACGGCCGCGAGCCGTGGCTGACCAAGCGCGCCATCGACTGCCCACCGGCAGGGCGAGAGGTCAATCTCGAAGACCTCATGGCAGCGACGGCCAACGGCAGCGACGTGGGCCTCGCGTGCTACGGCTCGTATCCGATCCGCTTCCAGGGCAGCGTCGGGGTGTCGTGTGGCGCAGACACCCACCCCGGCTGGGGCATGGCCCCCGACTGGCTGTCGGGAAACGCGGAGCGGAAGCTCCGGATCGCGGACGGCACGGCTGCGGTCGTCGCGGTGCCCGGGCAGGGATTGGACCTTCCGGTCGGGTGCGGTGAGACCGACCCGGCCAGGTACGTCTTCGATGGCCACTTCGACGACCCGGAATCGGGGTCCTGCGTCGCGACCATGCCCGACGGCTCCCACCCCGGGATCGACGATCTCCTGCCACAGTACTGGTGCCGGTCCACGTTGGTCATCGACGACCTGTCGCCGGCCGCGCCGGCCGCGGAGCTCCCGCTGATCGGGGGCTAACTCCCGGTCCTGCGCCCCTCGTCGGCTATCATCGGCCGCATGGCCACCCTGTCCCGTACCGACGTCGAGCACGTCGCTCATCTCGCCCGGCTGGGGCTGACCGAGGAGGAGCTCGGGCGGCTCGAGGGACAGCTCAACCACATCCTGGACCAGTACGCGATCCTGGCCTCGGTGCCCACCGACCACATCGCGCCCACGGCCCAGACGATCGAGCTCGAGAACATCCTGCGCGACGACGTCGCCCGGCCGTCGCTCGCTCAGAAGGACGTGCTGGCGAACGCACCTGCGCGCGACGGCGAGTTCGTGGTCGTGCCCGCGATCCTCGGCGAGCGGGACTGACGCGAGCGGTCGCCCCAACGACATGACCACCGAGCTGACGCGGCTCCACGCGCACCACATGGCCGCCCGCCTTCGCGCGGGCGAGGTGACGTCGCGCGAATTGACGGAGGCCCACCTCGACCTGGCCGAGAAGCAGGACCGTGGCCTCCATGCCTGGCTGACGATCGACCGCGAGCGCGCCCTGGCCGAGGCGGACGCTGCCGACGCCCGACTGACGGCCGCGCGGGCCGAGGGCCGCGAGGCGATCGGGGCGCTCCACCCGCTGCTCGGCATCCCGGTCGCCCTCAAGGACCTCATATCCGTGAAGGGCGGCCAGTGCACGGCCGGCTCACGGATCCTGGAGGGCTACCGCGCCCCGTACGACGCTCACATCACCGAGCGGCTGCGCGATGTCGGCGCGGTGATCCTGGGCAAGACCAACATGGACGAGTTCGCGATGGGCTCGTCGACCGAGCACTCGGCCTACGGCCCGACGGCGAATCCCTGGGCGCTCGACCGCGTCCCCGGCGGCAGCAGTGGCGGTTCCGCCGCCGCCGTGGCCGCCTACCACGCTCCGCTGTCGATCGGTACGGATACCGGGGGCTCGATCCGCCAGCCGGCCGCGCTGACCGGCGTCGTGGGGCTCAAGCCGACGTACGGGCGCGTCAGTCGATACGGCATCGTCGCCTTCGCCAGCTCGCTCGACCAGATCGGGCCATTCGCCCGGGACGTGCGCGGGGCGGCAGCCCTGCTGCACGCCATCGCCGGGAGGGACGAGCGCGATTCGACCTCATCGCCGGAGCCGGTGCCGGATGACCTCCTGACGCTCGCCCACAGCGACGACGAGGCGGCGGGTCGATTGCGCGGCAAGCGGCTGGGCCTGCCACGGGAGTACTTCGTGGCCGGGATGGAGCCGGGCGTGGAGGCGCGCGTCCGCGAAGGGGTCGCCGCGTTGGAGGCGGCCGGGGCGATCGTCGAGGACGTCAGCCTGCCGCACACGGAATACGGCCTGGCGACCTACTACATCGTCGCGCCGGCCGAGGCGTCGGCCAACCTCGCCCGCTATGACGGCATCCGCTACGGGTCGCGGCTCGGCGACGACGACGGTGCCGGCGACGTGCTGTCGATCTATCTCTCGACCCGCGGCGAGCTGTTCGGGCCGGAGGTGAAGCGCCGGATCATGCTCGGGACCTACGCGCTGTCGGCCGGCTACTACGACGCCTACTACCTCAAGGCGCAGAAGGTCCGCACCCTCATCAAGGGCGATTTCGATGCGCTCTGGGCGCAGGGCTTCGACGCGCTCGTGGCGCCGACCTCGCCGACGGTCGCCTTCCGGTTCGGGGCGCGGCTCGCGGATCCCGTCTCGATGTACCTCTCCGACGCGTGCACGCTGCCGGTGAACATGGCTGGCCTGCCCGGGATCTCCGTCCCGGCCGGGTTGTCCGAGGGGCTGCCGGTCGGATTACAGCTCATCGGCCCCGCATGGTCGGAGCTGGCCCTGTTCGGACTGGCCCGCGGGTACGAGGCCATCACCGCCGATGCCGACTGGCGGACCATCGAGCCCACCGGGCTGGCGGCCCTCAACGACCCCGCCACGCCGACCCCGGCCGAGCGAACCGCCGGAGCGCACGCCTGAACCACGGCGACCGGCCGGGGCGTATGCGAGACTCTTGGCCATGGCCACCGTGAGCACCACCGATGCGCCGCCGAGCGCGGCCCGCGACCGATACGAGGCCGTGATCGGGGTCGAGGTCCATTGTCAGCTGCGGACCGCCTCCAAGATGTTCTGTTCCTGCTCGATGGACTACGACGGCGCCCCGCCCAACAGCCACGTCTGCCCGGTCTGCCTCGGCCTGCCGGGTGCGCTGCCGGTCATCAACCGGCGGGCCGTCGAGCACGTCCTGGCCACCGGGCTCGCGGTCGAGGCGACGACCCCGGACGCCACGCGCTGGGATCGCAAGAACTACTTCTACCCGGA
>JAXDKY010000114.1:0-19349 GCA_034666885.1 Chloroflexota bacterium | reverse complement strand
GGGAAGGGGATCCGCCTCACGAGCAAGGAGTTCGCGCTCCTCGAGGTGCTCGCCCGGCACCCGGGACAGGTGTTCGCGCAGGACCGCCTGATCGATGCCGTCTGGGACGCCGACTTCAGTGCCGAATCGAACGTCGTGGAGGTCTACATCCGCAGCCTTCGCCGCAAGATCGACGGCGGCCGACGAGACGGCCTGATCGAGACCGTCCGCGGCGCGGGCTACCGGCTCCGACCCGACGAGCGGCAGGGGGCCTAGCGTGTTCGCCAAGGCCCGTCGCCGCCTCGCCGTCCGGTACCTCCTGCTGTTCACGGTCGTCCTCATCGTCTTCAGCCTGGTGTTCCTGTTCGCCCTCGCGGTCGTGTTGCAGCCGGCATTCGACATCGCTCCGGAGGTGTCGAACGAGGAAGCCGCCCGCCTCGCCTACGGCCAGACGATCGAGCGGATCGCGGCGGCGCTGCTCCTGGCGAACGTGGTGGTATTCGCGATCATCGGCGTCGCCGGCTACTACCTCGCCGACCGGACCCTGCGGCCGATCCGTGAGGCGCATGATCGCCAGCGCCGCTTCGTGGCCGATGCCTCGCACGAGATGCGCGGCCCGATCACGGCGATCCAGAGCACCGCGGAGGCGGCGCTCGGGGCAAGCTCCGACGCGCCGACCAGGCACGAGGCGCTCCAGACGATCCTTGGCGCGTCCGCTCGGCTCGGGCGCCTGACGACCGATCTGCTCGTCCTGGCCAGGACGGAGGAGGGACTCCTCGCGCCGGCGCTCGAGACGGTCGACCTGTCGGTCGTCGTGGCCGAGGAGGTCGAGCGCTTCCGGGCGGCGGATGGCGACCCGCGCACGGTGATCGAGCTCTACCTGACGGAGGACCTCGTGACGCGCGCCGACCCTGCCGAGGTGGCTCGCATCGTCGGGAACCTCCTCGATAACGCCGTGCGCTACGGCCGCCCGCCGGTCCAGGTCCGGACACTCTCGAGCGAAGGCAAGGCGATCGTCGAGGTGGCCGACCACGGCCCGGGTCTCGCCCACGCCGATGTGGAGCGCGTGTTCGAACCCTTCTACCGCGTCCATGCCGACTCCGCCGCGCCCGACGGATCCGGTCTCGGCCTGGCCATCGCCTCGGAGCTCGCGCGACGGCACGGCGGTCGGCTGACGGTCGATTCCCGGCCAGGGGCCGGAGCGCGCTTCCGACTCGAGCTGCCTCGCGTCCGGTAGCGCGCCCGACCCGATTCAGGTCCTGCTCAGGTTGGGGCGGTACACCTCGTGGACACGCCGACGTCGGTCGGCATCCACACGAGGCCAGAATGAACAAGCTTCTTACGAAGGGCCGCCCCATCTTCGGATGGGCGGTCCTCAGCGTCGCGGTCGCGGTCACGGCGATGGGCTGCGCGAGCGCTGGCGCTACGCCCACGGTCGCCCCCCTTGCACCGACCGTGTCCCTCGGGACCAGCCCGACACCGGCGCCGTCGCCGGCGTCGGTCGCCACGCCGTCACCGGCGAGCCAGGAGCCCGACACGGGGCCCGCGGCCGGCGACGTTCCGGACAACGCGGTCTTTCTTACGTACAAGGACACCGCGCACGGGTTCTCGATCCAATACGTCGAGGGCTGGCAGGTCAGCCCGGTTACCGACGGCGTCGGCATCCGCGACAAGGACAGTAGTGAGCTGGTGCAGGTCGTTGCCCCCCAGACGGATGTGACGACCTATGTCTCCGGCACGGACCTGCCGGCCCTTCAGGGTCAAGCCGGGTTCAAGCTCATCAAGCAGGACAAGGTGAGCGTCAACGGGAAGAACCTCGTCCATCTCGTCTACGAGAACCCCTCGCCGCCGGATCCGGTCACCGGCAAGCAGGTCCCATCGACCGTGGATCGTTACTACGTCGCCGGCCCGAGCGGTCTCGCGATCGTTTCGCTGTCGACCCCGAAGGGCGTCGATAACGTCGACGCGTTTCGGCAGATGATCGAGAGCTTCAAGTGGGTCTGACCACCGCCGAGCGGCCCCGCCGCCGGGTCATCGACGCCTCCGGCGCCGACGCGTTAGCGGACGAGGCGGTCTTTCGCCTGACCGACGTCATCCGCGTCTACCGCGAGGCCGATGTCGAGACCATCGCCTTGCGCGGGATCGACCTCACCATCGAGCCCGGCGAATTCGTAGCCATCATGGGTCGCTCGGGCTCGGGCAAGAGCACCCTGCTCAACCTCCTGGCCGGATCCGACCGACCGACCGCCGGTCGGGTCTTGTATCTGGGGCGAGATCTCGCCACGGCCGACGACGCAGCGCGCAGCGCCATTCGCGGCCGGGAGATCGGGATCGTGTACCAAAGCCAGAACCTGGCGCCGATGCTCTCGCTCGTCGAGAACGTCCGCCTCGCAGGATGGCTGGCGGGTCGACCCATCGACGCGGTCGGCGGACGGACTGCGCTCGAACGCGCCGGCCTCGGGGATCGCGTCGACCACCGGCCGTCCCAGCTGTCGGGTGGCGAGCAGCAGCGGGCGGCGCTCGCCTGCGTCCTGGCCCCTCGACCGACCGTCCTGCTGGCCGACGAGATCACCGGCGAGCTCGACACGGCCAGCGCTGACGTCGTTCTGCGGCTGCTGCGCGACGCCCATGCCACCGAAGGCACGACGATCGTTCTCGTCACCCACGACCATGACGTCGCCGCCCGCGCCGACCGGATCGTCGAGCTGCGCGACGGGCGGGTCGTCCGGGACGGCGGCACACGATGATCCCCCTCGTCCTTTGTGTCGGTGCCACCCGCGAGTTCATCCGAGCTGGCGCCGCATCGGTTCGTGCGGTCGACCGCGTCGACCTCGACATCGCTCCCGGAGAATTCGTCGCGATCGAGGGGCCGTCGGGGTCGGGGAAGTCGACGTTGCTGGGGTTGTTGGCGGGTATCGATCAGGCCGACGGCGGCTCCGTGACCGTTCTCGGCCACGACATCGCCCGCCTGTCACCCACCGAGCGAGCACGGCTGCGCCGATCCGCAATGGGCGTGGTCTTCCAGGCCTTCGGCCTCGTCGATTCCCTGTCGGCCGGGGAAAATGTCGCGCTGCCGCTGGCGCTCGACGGCGCGTCGGTGGCAGAGCGCCTCGGCCGGGCCGCCGACGCGCTGACCGAGGTGGGCCTCGACGGGTTCGACACGGCTCGGATCGATGAGCTCTCCGGCGGCGAGCGCCAGCGCGTGGGTGTGGCCCGCGCCCTGATCGCGCATCCCTCGCTGATCCTCGCCGACGAACCGGTCGGCAGCCTCGACGACGAGAACGCCTCGCAGGTCCTCGACCTGCTCGAGGCGGCGAGCCGCGCCGGGGGCGCGAGCCTCGTGCTCGTCACCCATGACCCACAGAGCGCTGCCCGCGCGGACCGGCGTGTCCGGATGCGCGATGGCCGACTCACCCCCGAAGGGATCGCAACGTGAACATCGGCGTGCACATCTGGCAGCTCATGAACCGGGAACGACGGCGGACGCTCGCCGCGGCGGCCGGGGTCGCCATCGCGGCGGCCCTGATGATGTCCGTGGTCCTCTTCGGCTCCGCCTCGGGAACGACGGTGACGCGTCGCGCCCTCGCCGACCTGCCGGTCGACGGCCAGGCCATCCTCGCCCCCGGGGCGGATAGCGCGGCCGCAACGGCGCTGCTGGTCGCCGACCCCACGGTCCGGTCTACCCAGCCGTTCGATGTCGTCCATTTCGATGGCGCGACCCTGAGCAAAGCCGGATCCGCGACCCAGACGAGCAGCGGCGTCCTCGTCGGCGTGGGGCCTGGTTTCCAGGATTCGACCGGCCTCTTCTCGCTATCGGCTGGGCGCATCGTCCCCGGCCAGATCGTGGTGAGCCGCGATCTCGCCACGAACCTCGGACTGACTCCGGGCGACAGCGCAAGGTTCCTCCTGGCCGGAGGCCAGAGCGCCGACCTGGTCGTTTCCGGGATCGTGGACATCACCGGCGCGGACCTGATCCTCGGACCAGTCGACGAAGCCCATCGGGCCATCGCGGCCAATCCGCCGGTGAACGTCGCCGTGACGGATCTCACGACGTTGGCGAAGCTGGCCGGCCAGATCCCAGCCGGTGCCGTGGCCTCGGATCCCGCCGCCGGCGCGAATACCGGTAACAGCGCGAGCCCGGTCCTGGCCCCGGAGCCCGCGGTCCTGCACGAGATCCTCTTGCGCTACGACGATGCCCAGCTCCCCGGCAACCCGGGTGACGCCAAGGTCTGGCTGGATGGGGTCCGGCGCCGCATCGAACGAGTCGGTGCCGGGACGATCACCATCGCCGACGACGCGAGCGCGAGCCTGGAACCGGTCGCCGCCGACCTCGCCTGGGGGCAGGTCCTGTTCGTCTTCCTGGCCCTGCCGGGCGTGGCCCTGGCCCTCGCCTTGTCGCGTTTTGCCGCCGAATCGAGCGCTGAAGCCACTCGCGGGTACGCGTCGCTGTTGCGCGCCCGGGGAGCCTCACAGCGGCAGCTCGTGTCCCTCTTCCTGGGAACCACCACCCTGACGGCCGTCCTCGGCGCGGTCATCGGCGCGATCGTCGGGACCGGCCTCGCCTTCCTCGTGTTCGGCTCGGAGCTCGGGGCCGCGAATCCGCTGGTGACGATCCTTGGCGGATTCGCGCTCACCGTGCTGCTCACGACCCTGCTCGCCACACTGGCTGCCGCGCAGCCGCTCCGCGACCAGCTGCGGGCGGAGCTCGTGTCCGGTCGCCAGGAACTCGGCCGCCTGCGGCCGCCCCTGTGGCAGCGCCTCTACCTCGATCTCCTTGCCCTGGTCGCCGCCGGCGCCGTCTTCTGGCTCGTCGGCGGGTCAGGCGTCCATCCAGTGCTCAACGCCGAGGGCAATCCGACGGTCACCCTCGCCCTGACCTCGTTCGTTGCGCCCTTCCTCCTGTGGATCGGTGGCACGCTCTTCCTGCTCCGGCTGACCGTGCGGTTGCTTTCGCGCGGCCCACTGACGCCCCTGCTGGAGCGCCTGTTCGGTCCCGGTGGCGACGTCGCGGGACGGTCCCTGGTGTCGCGCGCCGGCGCCGCATCGCGGGCGATCGTGCTCCTGGCTCTCGCGGTGTCATTCGCAACCAGCACCCTGACGTTCGAGGCGACCTATCGCCAGCAGCAGCGCGTCGATGCCGGGCTGACCCTCGGCGCAGACCTCAAGGCCGTGCCGACGACCGTCGTCGATGCCTCCGCTGCCGCGACCGTCACCGGCCCTGGAGTGACCGTCGCCTCGCCGTTCGTCGATCGCGTGGTCTACGTCGGGTCGGAAGCCCAGGACCTACTCGCGATCGACCCGACGACCCTGCCGCACGTCGCGACCCTGTCCGACAGCTTCTTCCAGGGGACGACCGCCGTTGGCGCGATGGGCGCACTGGCCAGCCAGCCCGACGCCATCTTCGTGTCGGCGGAAACGGCGAAGGACTACAGCATCGTGCCGGGCGACCGGATCCGGATCCGGATCCCGGACGCGCACGGGCAGCTCCGCGAGGTCGACTTCCACATGGCCGGCGTGGCGTTGGAGTTCCCCACGGCGCCGAAAGACGCCTTCCTCGTCGCGAACCTCGACTACGTCGCCCGCCAGACAGGCGATCCGGCGATCTCGTTCGTGCTCGCTGCCTCGAGCGGCGACCCGTCGGCCGCCAGCCTCGGGCAGCGGCTGGGCTCCGGCTGGACCGTGAGTGACCTGGGCTCCGTCACGGCCCGACTAGCCAACAGCGTCACCTCCGTCGACCTCGGCGCCCTCGTCACGCTGGACGTCGGTTTCGCCATCCTCATCGCGAGCGTCGGCGTTGCCTTGTTCCTGCTGGCCGGCCTATCCGAGCGCAAGCGCGAGCTGGCCACGCTCGCCGCGATCGGGGCCGATCCCGCGCAGCTCGGCGCACTCGTCGCGGCGGAGACGACCGTCGTCGGCACGGCCGGGACGGCAGCGGGCATCCTGACCGGCGGACTGGTCGGGGTGACGCTGCTCGGGATCCTCGCGGGCGTGTTCGACCCACCAGCGGACGTCCCCAACGTGCCCGTGGCCGCGGTCGTCGCCGTCATCCTGGCCGTGATCGTCGGACTCCTTCTGGCCAACGTCGTCGCGACTCGGACGATGCGCCGGATCGACGTCCTTGCCGCCCTGCGCGAGCGCTGATCACACCCGAGCCGGATCCGGCCCAGTCGCTGCCGCGACCCCGTCCTAGGGGTCCTGCTCGCTCCAGCCCTGCCGCGCGGCCAGCCGGACGAGCGCGGTCCGGCTCGTGACGTCATACCGATCGAACAGCCGGCGCAGCTGGCTCTCGACCGTCTTGATGCGCAGGGACAGCCGCTCGGCGATCTCGGCGTTCGGGAGGCCCTCGGCGACCAGGGCGAGGATCTCGAGCTCGCGCGGCGTCGGGACGCGCAGGGCATCGCTGGCGGCCTGGCGCGCGGCCGCGGGGAAAGCGGTGCCGCCGGCCGCGACCGCCTTCACCGCGCTGATGATCTGCTCGATGGTGGCCATCTTCGACAGGTAGCCCTTGGCGCCAAGCTCGACCGCGCGGATGTGATAGCTCGGGTACCAGTAGGCGCTCAGGATGATGAAGGCCGGGCCCGGCCGGTGACGCCCCAGCAGGTCGAGGCCGTCGCCGGCATCGCTCAGGCGGATGTCGCAGAGGACGACATCGGGCGACTCACGCTCGATGAGTGCGCTCGCGGATGGCACGTCCCGCGCCGTGCCCACGACCGAAACGTCCGACGAGCCCTTCATGAGTTCCGCCAGCCCATCGGCGATCGCCGGGTGGTCCTCGACGATGGCGACCCGGATCAGGCGTCCTCGCCGATCGGCGCCGTGGTCCGTCGCTAGACCGAGTCCTTCGCTCACCCCCGACCCCCTGCAGTCCTTCTCGATCGTCCCGATCTCACTATTGCATCGGCGGCCGCATCAGCGCGAGGAAGAAGTTCCGCGGGCTCGAGTCGGTGGAGTCGCCTTCCGCCGGCCAGTCCCGGCTCGTCGGTCCGTAAGTGGCAGCCGCACGGTCATCGTGGTTCCCTTGCCGACCCGCGAGGTGGCCTCGATGTCCCCGCCGTGCGCGGTCACGATCTCGCGGGCCACGAACAGGCCCAGGCCCAGGCCGGCGGCCCGCTGTGGATGACCGAGCCGGGTGTAGGCATCGAACATCGTGCGGATGTCATCGGCGGCGACCCCGGCTCCATGGTCCCGGACGGTGACCTCGGCCTGGCCATCCTTGGTCCGAAGCGTCACATCGATGCGGGCCGTGCCCGAAGCGTGCTCCGCGGCGTTGACGAGCAGGTTCAGGAACACCTGCTCCAGCCGGTCACGATCTGCCCGCACCGGGATCGTCTCGGGCGGGGCCTTCATCGAGATCGGCGGCGATTTGGGCAGGACCTGGGCGGCGTCTACGGCCGATCGGACGACCTCGCCGAGGTCGATGACATCGACGAGCAACTCGAGCCGCCCGCTCTGGATGCGGCTGACGTCGAGGAGGCGCTCGATGAGCGTCGCCATCCGGCGCGTCTGGGCCAGGGCACGGGCGGTATAGGTGCCAGCCTCGTCGGGCTTGCCCTCGGCGAGGCGGCGCTCCACGAGCTGGAGGTAGTTGTGGATCGCCGCCGTCGGCGTCTTGAGCTCGTGACCGGCGGCCGCCATCAGGCGCTCCAGGCTCAGGCGCATCGTGCGCTCGGAAACGTCGCGGATGGCGACGACGCCACCCCACGTCCGGTCCTGGTTCGTGAGCGGCTCGGTCACGGCCTCGAACCAGCGTCGGTTGCCGTCCGAGCCGCTGACGGCGAACTCCATGCGAAACCGTTCGCCACGGGCCGCCCGCTGCTGCGGCCACTCGTCTTTTGGTAGCGGCAGGCCGGCCACGTCCTCGGGCTCGATCACGGCGTCGGGGCCGCCGAAGAGCCGGTCGTAGGCGGGATTGGTCGCCAGCGTTCGGCCACTGTGGTCGACCGCGAGGACCGCATCGCCGAGGCTGGCCAGCACCGACTGGAGCCGGTTGTGTTCCTCGTCGCCCTGCTGCTTCTGCTCCTCGAGGGCGACCGTCTGGAGCCTGAGGGCGAGGGTCCGCGCCGCGAGGTCCTCGTTCGCGATGCGCAGCTCCTCGACGCTCGCCGTGAGCTCCTCGTTGAGGGTCTCGAGCTCTTCGTTCGTCGCCTGGAACTCCTCGTTGAGGGTCTCGACCTCCTCGCGCCCTGATTGCGCTTCCTCGCTCGACTGGAGCATCGACTCGTTGGTGAGCCGGAGCTGGGCCACGAGGGCGGTCAACTCGTCGTTCGCGCGCAGGAGCCGCCGGTTGACGACCGCGGCACGTTCGAGCCGGCGCTCGGCGAGCGCACCGGACAGCCGTTCGCGTTCCGCAGCGCTGACGTCGTTGAGCTCGATGACCGCGCCTTCGACCGTGCCCGCCTGGCGGACGTACGGGCGCACGACCGTCTCGATGAATCGGGCGCCGTCCGTGGAGACATCGGCCGCCTCGACCTCGTGGACGGTCGTCGTCGTCCTCCCGGCGAGGGCGTCATCGATCGCCGCCCGCACGGTCGTCGACGGCAGGGACTCGGCCAGGTGGACGAAGTCCTGGTCGAAGGCCAGGCCATGGATGCCGAGCAGCCGCCGCGCCGCGGTATTGATCCGCCGGATGTAGTAGCGGCTATCGACGATGACGATCCCCAGCCCGACGTCCAGCAGGAGCGCCTCCGCTGCCTCATTCGAGGCGGCGGTAGCCTGGATGTCCCGGCGCGTCGAGCGGATCGCGCTATCCAGCGGCATCTCGAGCTCCCGAAACGGCCGGACCGGCTTGGTCCGTGCGAGGGGCAGGGGTGGCGGGCCGGGCACTCGGCGATAGATGCGCAACTTGGCCTGCTCCTCGGCGAACGCCGCGGGCATCGCGGCGGCCGTCTCCGACGGTCCCAGGACCAGCCGCCCGTCGTCGCGGAGCGAGAACCCGAAGGTCTCCAGGGCCGCGCGCTGCATGGGCTGGGTGAAGTAGATGAGGACGTTCCGGCACAGGATGAGGTCGATCCGGGGGAATGGGGCGCGGGCCCCGAGATCGTGCTCCCCGAACGTCATCATCGAGCGCAGGGACTTGACCACCTCGTACCCGCCGTCGGACTGCACGAAGTAGCGATCCCGGATCTCGACCGGGATCTTCTGGAGTGCCGCGGGCGGATAGAGGCCGCGCCGGGCGAACGCGACCGCCGAGCTGTCGATATCCGTGGCGAACACGCGGACGTCAAGGTCCATGTCGTGGGCGCCCAACGCCTCCGAGGTCGTGATCGCGAGGGAATACGCCTCCTCGCCCGTGGAACAGCCAGCCGACCACAAGCGCAGCTGCCGACGGTTGCGCTGCGCGTCTTCGATGAGCAGCGGCAGCGTCTGGGTACGGAGGTGGTCGAAGACCTTCGGGTCGCGGAAGAACTCCGTGACCTTGATCAGGAGGCTGCTGATGAGGCGCGCGTACTCCGCCGGGTCGCGGTCGAGCTGTTTCGCGTAGTCGGCCATGGTCTCGTTGCCGGTGGCGCCCATCCGGCCACGCAGCCGCCGGATGATCGTGGCGGTCTTGTACGAGCTGAAATCGATGCCGCTCCGCTCGCGGATCCGATCGAGCAGCGCCACGAACTCCCGCCCCTCGCCGCCCTCCGGGACCGAGATGCCGGCGGTCAACAGGTCGCGCAGCACCTCCCCGATGGAGCCGAGGTCGGCCGTGGCATCGACGAGCGATGGGGAGATCGACCGCGGCATCGACGGGAACAAGGCCGTGGCCGGGTTCTCGATGACGACCGCTCCGCCGGCCTGCTTGACGTGCCACGCCCCGGCCGACCCGTCACTGCCGCTCCCGGTCAGGATCACCGCGGTCAGGCCGGGCCCGAAGGCGGTCGCCGCGGTCTCGAGCAGCAGGTCGACCGACGGCGCGACCGCGCCCGGGCGGGCGGGCCGCAGGCGGAGCTCGCCATCGACGATCTCGACGAGCTTGTTCGACGGGACGACGAAGATCACGCCGTCCTCCAGGGAGGCGGTCCCTTCGACGATCTTGATGGGTAGCGTGGCGTGGCGGGCCAGGATCTCGCCGAGATGACTCGGTCGTCGCGGGTCCAGGTGCTGGGCGATGACGATCGGCGCCGGGAAGTCGGGTGGAAGACTGCCGACCACGCGGGACAGGGCTTCGATCCCACCGGCAGAAGAGCCGATCACGACGAGCTGAGAATCGATCACCGCGTGTTTCCCCACGCATCTCATTCTATGCGGTCATCCCGAGTCAAGATGTGATTGACACGGCACGAGAACGCACAAGCGGTGGCGTGATTCCATCCTCGTGCGGGAACGGGATGCGAACGTATGGTGACGGCGACGAGCAAAGGCGACCGCGATCTACCTCCTCCCCTCTCGGCTGTGGTGACATCTGGGACCGCCACAGTCGGCTGGAATCGATCCCCGCCTTTGACCGCCGAACGAACGGTCCGGCCCCCGCTGGACCGTTCGTTCCTTGTTCCGCCCCGCTGGACCGCTCGCTCCCGGTCCGCTCCGACGTCGAGATTCGGAGCCAAGGTCAAGTAGGGGTTTTCATCCTCACCACGCGCTTCCGTGAGCGTCATCTTGTGCTCGCAGACCAGGTGGGTCGACCGAGTGCCCTTCCCCCTCGGGAAGACAGTCCTCACCGGGTGTGCAAGCCCCTCGTCGCGGGGACACAAACCAGACGACGAGGGGCTTCATCACGCCCGCTGGGCGCGGCGCCGCCTCGATAGGACGCCTGTACGGTCAGCGGCGGCGGGCAGCCACCGGGACCAGGGTCAGGACGATCACGCGCTCGGGTTCATCGACGCTCGTCCCGCGGAAGAACGCGACCGCGTCGAGCAGCGCACGCGGCGTGCGTAGACGCCGGGGCGCGGGTGCGGTCGGGAGGTCGACCACAGCCCCGCGGGCCAGCTCGGCATCGGCGATGGACGAGCGCGGACGGATTCGGATCGGATGCATGGGTGACGGACCTACATGGCAGGCTGATTCGAGTGCGTCCCTACCGTACCGTCGCGCGCGCGTTTGCGCCTACGGTCGGAGCGTCACCTCGACGTAGTACCAATGGCCCATCCGACGGTGTTTGCGGGCTCCCCCTGCTATCGTGCGCGCGTGGAGGCGGCCCTGATCGATGCCCGGTCTGACGCGCTCGCCGGGGACCGATCCGGCGATGGCGCGCCCCTGCATGCCCGCTGGCTTGGCCGGGTCGACTACCCCGATTCGTACGCCCTCCAGCGTCGCCTGGTCGACCGGCGTGCGGCGGGCGAGATCCCCGACCAACTGCTGCTCTTGGAGCATCCCGCGGTCCTGACCCTGGGTCGCCAGTCCGACCCCGCGCACATCCTCGCGAGCCCGACTGAGCTCACGGCTCGGGGCATCGCGGTCGAGCGGATCGAGCGTGGCGGCGAGGTGACCTATCACGGTCCGGGCCAGCTGGTCGCCTATCCCATCGTCCGGCTGCACGAGCGCGGCCTGCTCCTCCGGCCGTTCGTCCGGGCGCTCGAGGCGGCCCTCGTCGCGACGTGTGCCACCCTCGGCGTACAAGCGGCCCGCCGAGACGGTCATCCCGGCTGCTGGTGTGACCCGGACGGCACGACGCCGCGCAAGATCGGCGCCCTGGGACTGCGGGTCGAACGCGGGGTCAGCTTTCACGGCATCGCGCTCAATGTGACCGTCGATCTCGCGGACTTCGACCTGATCGACCCGTGCGGGATGCCCGGTGTGGAATCGACGTCGATCGCGCGCGAACTCGGCGATCGGTCGGCCGTGCCCACGACTGCCTCGGTCGAGCGCGCCGGGCGCCGCTTCGCCACGGCGTTCGCGTCCGCGATCGGTGCGCCCCTCGTCGTGGAGGCCTGACCGACCGTGGCGGGCGGCCTGTTCGAGCTGCGCAAGGATCCCATCACGGGCTGGTGGGTGGCCACGATCGTCGATCGGGCGTTCCACCGCGACCGGTTTGCCCGGGCCGCCGAGCCCGTCGACGACCGCATGTTCGGTTGCGCCAACTGCACGGATCCACCTGGCGACGGCGTCCGACTGCGGATGCTCAAGGACTTCGCCTTCCACGTCGTCGGCACGGACGTCGAGGCGCGCGAGCTCGCCCGCGACCACGGGCTCGCCCAGGTCTCGCTCGCCCAGGCGCGAGCGACCGGCAGCTGGCGCACGATCGTCGCGCCGCCGGGTGAGCATCGCCCCCTGCATGCCGTCGGCACGGAACTGATCGAGGCGCTCGTCGGCAACGCGCGGGACGCGCTGGCGGCGGCGCGGGGCACCGGACAGACCGAGTACCTCACGATCGTCCAGAACTGGGGGGCACAGGCTGGTGCCCGGACGAACCACCTCTGCCTCGACCTGTACGACCTGCCCCAGATCCCCCATCGCATCGCCGAGGAGCTCGGCGGGGCGGCCCGCTTCGTCATCCGGGAGGGGGAGTGCCCGTTCTGTCGCCTCGTCCGCGACGAAACGCGACGGCCGGACCGGCTGGTATGGGAGGACGCCGACAACGTGGCGTTCGCTCCGTACGCCTCGCGCTCGTCGTTCGAGGTCTGGATCGTGCCGCGCCGCCACGAGGCGGACTTCGGCCGGGCCACCGCACCCGATGTCCGCGCGACCGCCGAGGCGCTGCGGAACGTGCTCGGGCGGCTGGCGAGCGCGCTCGACGGACCGCCGTACAACCTCGTCCTGCACACCGCACCGCTACGCGAGCAGGTCGACGGCACCTATCACTGGCACTGGGAGATCCACCCCCGACTACGCGAGATCGCCGGACTGGAGCTGGGAACCGGTTTGCCGGTCAATCCCGTCTCCCCGGAGGACGCCGTGGAGGAGTTGCTGGGCCGCAGCGGTCCGGAGGGAGGTGGATCGGGTTGATTCGCGCCGTACCCGAGCGCACCGGGCGTCACATCGGGGGGAGGCGCCACGTCTTTGGCCCATCGAGCGCGCGCCCCACGCGCACTCTGCGCCCCGACCTCACTCGCTCGGAGTCTCTGTGGTCCTCGACGCTCCTCGTGCCCTTCGCGATCCGCTCGGCCGCGCCATCGCCGCCCGTTCCATGCCGGGACGGCCGATGAGTGGCGCCTGGGACCGGGACGAGGCGGGGGCCTTCGTCGAGACCCTGTTCGCCAAGCACCATGGCGAGATCTTCGCGTACCTCATGCGGATGATGCGCGACCCCGAGGTCGCGGCCGACATGACCCAGGACGCGTTCGTGAAGGCGTACAAGAACTACGCCAGTCTCGAGAAGCCCGAGAACGCGCGGGCCTGGCTGTACCAGATCGCCCATCGCGTCGCGCTTGACGAGATCCGCCGCCGCAAGATCATCCGGTTCCTGCCGTGGACCGGCGAGTCGCGGGGAGCGGCCCCGTCCGCGGAGCACCTGGTGATGGAAGGGCGGTTCTCGGGCGACCTGCAGCGGGCCCTTGCCCGCATCCCCGAACGCCAGCGCGCCGCGCTCCTGCTGGCCGAATTGCACGACCTCACCGGTCTCGAGCTGGCCAGTGCCCTCGGCGTGAGCCACGTCGCCGCCCGAGCCCTCCTGACACGGGCGCGCGAGAGCCTCCGCCAGGCGCTCGCCGCGGAACGGGAGCTCGAGGCCGCGACAGACGCCGCACGGGATGCCGGGACGACTGCGAAGGTGGACCGGTGAGTCGCCTCGGCCGCGTCGGCCGCCGACCCGACCACTGGGATTCGCCGCACGAACGTGCCCGCCTGCGGGTCGCGGAGCGAATGGCCGGCGATCTCGGCGCGGAGGAAGCCGGCTGGCTCGACGAGCATCTCGCGGGTTGTGCTCCGTGTGCCGCGCTGGCAGCGCAGTATGCGGCCGACCGACTCGCCCTTCGCGCGCTCCGCGACGCGGCACCGGAGCCACCCCGCGACCTGTGGGCACGGACGGCGGCCGCCATCGAACAAGAGGCATCCGGATCCCGCGCCGATCCCTTGCGGGTCGGGCGTCGGGTGTCGCGGATCCCCCTCGGCGCCTGGTCGGGGATCGCCGTCATCGCCCTGGTCGTCGGCGCCAGCGCCATCTCCGGTCTCCGGCCCCAGAGTGGTCCCGCGATCGACAGCGAGCCGTCCAGCGGCTCGACGACGGGCGGCGATGGGGGGAGTGGGCCGGACGTCGCACTGGCGACGCCGTTCGCCGTCGGCGCGGGCGATGTGCAGTGGGTCGACAAGTCGGCGAACGGCGACCTCGGTTACAACAACGCCAACGTCGACGAGGTCTGCCCCGCCGCGGGGACCTCCGGCTGCCCGGCGCTCGAAGACGCCCAGCGACAGGATCTGGCACTGCAGTCCGCGCCGCGCACGATCATCCGGTCGCCGACCGACGGCCAGGCCGTCGTGGTCGCCGATAACGGGTCCGGCGGCGACCAGATCATCGTCTTCGACCTCCCGCAGGCCACGCCCACGCCGGCAACGGCACCGAGCACGACCCCGACGCCGACCGCATCGGCCGTCGACACTCGCTCAGCCTCAGCCCTCGCGAGCCTGCCGGGGAGCGCCCAGCCCGATCTCGCATCTCCGACGCCGTCGGCGGCACCCGGCTCGTCCGCCCCGGCCTCGGCCGTCGCCGATCCGAGCGCACCGACGCAGTCACCGGGGCTGACTCCCGTCGCCCCGACGCTCTCGCCGACACCGTCCCTCGCCACGACCATCGCCATCGCCAACGACATCCAGCTCGTGGGCGAGTCGGCCGCCTTCTCTGCCGACGGGGCGTGGTTCGCGTTCACCGCCCGACCCGACGATGGCTCGACCGGCCCCGACGTCTACCTCTGGCACGTCGGCGATGGCTCCGTCCGCAAGCTGACGACGGATGGATCGACGGTCTTCGCCTCGTGGGACGGCGACCAGGTCGTCGCCAGTCGTCCGGACGCCGCCACGGCCGCCGGGACCGACGCCGCACCCATCTCGGTCCGGATCGACCCCGCGACGGGCGCGGAATCACCGGCGGGCGGCGTCTGGCGTCCGGTCATCGACCCGACCCGGCGGCGGGCCATCGGTTGGAGCGGGACCATCGCCAAGTCCGCCGACGGCAAGACGTGGACGCCCGATGTCGGACGGCTCGAGCTGGGGACCTGGACCGCGGCTGGCGCGCAGGTGCGGGGGAGCGGCCAGGGGCGCGATTCGTCGGTCGTCACCGAGTCCGCCGCCGGTGGCTTCGATGTCCGCTGGGACGAGGCCGGCGACTGGGTCGCGATCTGGATCGCCGACTCGGCCGATCCGAGTGTCGGCCGCCTGAGCCTGTACCGCATCGACGCCGGGCGTGGCCGGCTGGAGCAACCCAAGGACGCCCCGAACGGTGTGCCGGCACTGCCCGGCTTCTCGATCGGTGACGGCCGGCTGGCCTGGGCGACCCCGCCCGGACAGGATGGCGAGGGAAGCCGGATCCAGATCGTCGCGTGGAACGACGACGGCGTCGGCTCCATCGAAAGCGCCCCAGGCGAGGACCTCGTCCTCATCCGCTGACGTCATGGGCTGGCAATCCGGCCCGCATCGTCGTATCGTTCCCCGCCTATCGTGCGACCCAGATGGTTGGTCGTGGGGTCGGTGCTCACTACCGCCCTCGCCCTGGCCGCGCTGCCGGGTCTCGCCGGTTCCCGCGCCCCCAGCGCCATGGAACCCGTCCCGGCCGGCGCGTTCCAGCCGTTATCGGTCCCCGCGTCCGGAACGTCATCGGCCCTGTCGATCGCGGGGCTCGACGACGGGTATCTGTCGGCGAACGCCGTCGGGCAGGTGACGACCTTCATCGAGCCCGGGTCCGCCCCGGAGACTGGCCCGACCCAGCGGGTTCGCCTGATCCAACCCGAGCCCGGGGCCGGCTCCAGTCGCAAGCCGCCCAAGTACACGATGCATGGCGAGGCCACGTTCTATGACAACGGCACGACGGCGATGCGGTTGCCACGCGGGACGGTGATCATCGTGTGCGCCGGCGGCGGATGCATCGAGCGGGTCGTGAACGACTACGGCCCGCAGAAGCCGTCGCGCATCATCGATCTGTACCGGCCCGACTTCTTCGATATCTGCGGCTGCCCGTCGTGGAGCGGGATCGTCAACGTCACGGTCTACGTCTACTGAAGGGCCGGCCCCCGCGGTATCCTTCCCTCTGACCCTTCGGCCGCGGCCCCGTGAGGCCGCCCGTGTGGCCCAGTGAGGCCGGGAAGGAGCGAGTGACCGGACGCCGGATCATGACCGCCGACGAGATTCGTCGCGCGACGATCCGCCTCTCCCACGAGATCGTCGAGAAGCAGGCGGGCACCGACGGCCTGCTGCTCATCGGCATCCAGCGTCGCGGCGTGCCACTCGCCCGGCGGATCGCCGCCGCCATCCTCGAGAACGAAGGCGCCGAGGTGCCGGTCGGGGCGCTCGACATCACCTTCTACCGCGATGACCTGTCGCTGGTCGCCCAACAGCCCGTGGTCAAGGGCACCGAGCTGCCATCGGGCATCGATGGGCGGACCGTGGTCCTGGTCGACGACGTCCTGTACACGGGCCGCACGATCCGCGCGGCCATGGACGCGCTCGTCGACTTCGGGCGGCCGCAGGCGATCCGGCTGGCGGTCCTTGTCGACCGCGGCCACCGCGAGCTGCCGATCCGCGCCGACCACGTCGGCAAGAACGTGCCGACCTCACGCGAGGAGCTGGTGCGGGTCCACCTCGAG
This sequence comes from Chloroflexota bacterium, assembly GCA_034666885.1. GTDB lineage: Bacteria > Chloroflexota > Limnocylindria > Limnocylindrales > CSP1-4 > SPCO01. The sequence goes on along the minus strand of JAXDKY010000114.1, from coordinate 2,718 downwards.
GAGACCGACGGCGAGGACGGCGTCGAGATCGAGCGCATCGTCGATGTCGCGGAGCCCGTACGGGCAGGCGAGCCGGTCGGGTGAGCGCCGTGATCGACGGACCCGCGACGACCGAGGTTGTCGTCCCGTCCGTCGACGTGGCCCCCGAGAACCAGCCGGTCGGCTGGCGGCATCGACACCTTCTCGATGTCGACGGCCTCACCGCCGCTGATCTCGACCTGGTCATGCGGACCGCCGATGCGATGCGCGAGGTCCTGGCGCGGCCGATCGCGAAGGTCCCGGCGCTGCGCGGCCGCAACGTGACGATCCTGTTCTACGAGGCCTCGACCCGGACGCGTGTCTCGTTCGAGGTCGCCGCGAGGAATCTGTCGGCCGATGTGGTCAACATCGCGGCCGCGACCTCGTCGGTGACCAAGGGCGAGTCGCTGGTCGACACGATCCGGACGGTCGAGGCGCTGGGGGCCCAGATGCTGGTCATCCGCCACGCCGTGTCCGGGGCGCCGTACCTCGCGGCCGAGGTCTTCGGTGGATCCGTGCTCAACGCCGGCGACGGGTGGCACGCGCACCCGACCCAAGCGCTCCTGGACCTCTACACGATGCGGTCGCGATTGGTGGGTGGATCGGTGGCCGGGCGCAAGGTCGTGATCCTCGGCGACGTCCTGCACTCACGGGTGGCACGGTCCAATATCTGGTCGCTGACGGCGGCTGGGGCGGACCTGTGGCTGTGCGGTCCGCCGACGCTGCTGCGCGGCTTCGAGGCGTGGGCCGGGCGGGGTGCCGCCGCGGGTCGACGGTTCCACGTGACGGCCTCCGTGGACGAGGCGCTGCGGGATGCGGAGGTGGTCATGGCGCTGCGCATCCAGCGCGAGCGGATGGCGTCGGGGTTGCTGCCGTCGCTGCGCGAGTACGCGGCACGCTATGGGCTGACTGCCGCGCGGCTGGCGCTGGCGAACCCGGGCGCGCTCGTGATGCACCCGGGCCCGATGAATGAAGGCGTCGAGATCGCCGCGGACGTCGCGGCGGGGGCGCAGTCGGTCATCACCGACCAGGTGACCAACGGGGTCGCGATCCGGATGGCGTTGCTGTACCTGCTCGCGGGGGTGGCCGGGCCGGGCACCGGCGGCTCGTCGGCCGGCGCGCCCGCCGCATGACCGACCTCGATATCGGGCGGGCTTGGCTGGTCGATCCGGCTTCTGGGCGCGAGGGGGCCGGAGAGATCGTCGTCCGCGACGGCATCCTCGAAGCCGTCAACTGGCTCGACGGCGCAGATGCCGACGGGATCGACGCGACCGGCGTCGTCGTGGCGCCTGGGTTCATCGATCTCCATGCCCACCTGCGCGAGCCCGGCAACGAGGATGCCGAGACCATCGCCTCGGGGCTTGCCGCGGCCGCCCACGGCGGGTTCACGACGGTCTGCGCGATGCCGAACACGAGCCCGGCCCTCGACGAGCCCGGCGTGTTGGCGCAGATCCGGACGGCGGCGATCCTTTCCGGGTCGCCCCTAGAGTTGCTGGCCCATGGCGCCGTGACGACTGGTCGCGCCGGCGAGACCCTGGCCGCGCTCGGCGAGCTGGCCGATGCCGGGGTCGTCGGCTTCTCTGACGACGGGTCGCCGATCCGGTCGGCTTCGATCCTGCGCAACGCTCTCGCCTATGCCGGCGCGCTCGGGTTGCCGATCGTCGACCACCCCGAGGACGCGACCCTGACCGACGGCGCCGAGGCGAACGACGGCCTCGTCGCGACCATCCTGGGCCTGCGCGGTTGGCCGACCGCGGCGGAGGAGGTCGCTGTCGGACGCGACCTGGCGATCCTCGCCGATGTCCGCCGCGATGTGCCTGGCGCCCGGTTGCACCTGACGCATCTCTCCACGGCCGCGTCGCTGGACATGGTCCGACGCGCGAAGGCGGCCGGTCTCCCGGTGACGTGCGACGTGACGCCCCATCACCTCGCCCTGACCGACGAGTGGGTCGCCGGCGCACGCCGCTTCGCATGGGAGGCCGGAGAAGAGGGGGACCCGTGGCGCGACAACGTGCTCGTGGCGGCGCCGTATGCCTCCGCGTTGCGGGTCAACCCCCCACTCCGGACGCCGGCAGATGCGCTGGCGTGCCTGGCGGCCCTCGCCGACGGCACGGCCGACGCCATCGCCACCGACCATGCGCCGCACACCGAGGTGGACAAGGCGGTCGAGTTCGGCCTCGCCGCGAATGGGATCAGCGGCATCGAGACGGCGTTGGGCCTGGTGCTCACCGCCGTCGACGCCGGGCACCTACCGCTGGCACGGGCGATCGCCGCGTTGACCGTGGGCCCGGCCGCGGTGCTGGGCGGCCGCTCGCGCCGCAACGGCTCGGTCGGGCTCATGGAACGCGCGAGGGCGGATCTCGTGGTGTTCGACCGATCGGAGCGCTGGGCAGTCACAGCGGAGGGCCTCGCGTCCCGTGGCAAGAACTCGCCCCTGCTTGGGCTCGACCTGCCGGGCCGCGTCCTGCTGACGATGGCCGACGGCCGCGTCGCCTACGAGGCCCCGATCGGCTGACCGTCAGTCGATGTTCGTTTCCGTCACCAGGACCTCGTCGCCCACGGTCTCCCAGATCGGTGTCGGGTGGCAGCCATCGGACCCTGCATTGCGTCGGCTCTGCAACGATTCGGCGCTGCATCGCGTCATCGAACGTATCAACGGTCCGCGCACGATCAGCCGAGAGCATCCGGGGTCGAGCCCAG
>JAXDKY010000113.1:0-9323 GCA_034666885.1 Chloroflexota bacterium | reverse complement strand
GACCGAACACACGACCGTCACGAGCAGCACGACCATCGTCGCCTGGGCGGTCGGGACCTCGGGATAGCCGTCGCGGCTGATGACCACGAACACCGTCTGGCTGACCGCCGCGCCAAGCGCCAGACCGATCCCGATGGCATCGAGCCGGATCCCGCCGTTCGGGTCGAGCTGCGACGCGACGACGGCGACCATGCCGAGGATCGCCAGGGCGAGCGCCACCGACCGCGTCCGGTCGAGTCGTTCGCGGCCGAGCGCGACGTTAACGGCCGCGACCATCGCCGGATAGGTGTAGAAGCCGAGGAGGGCCAGAGCGACGGTGATCCGGTCGAAGGCGATGAACATCGCGAGGTTCAGCGTGAACCCCACCAGCGCGGCGACGAGCAGCATCGTCCGTGTGCGCTGCGGCAGGTCGCCGATGCGGACGAGCTTCGTCGCCCCACGCCGGACCCGCCATGCCACGTAGAGACTCAGCCCGATCAGGCCGACGGCGGCGCGCCACGCCACGAACGCCCCAGGCTCCATCCCGGCCTCATAGGCGAACCGCGACAACGGGCCAAGGGTGCCGAACAACGCCGCGGCCCCCAGCACGATGCCGAAGCCGATCAGGGGTGGATGCGTCGTCGGTGCGACCGCGCGCGTGGCCGCAGCCGATGGCGCGCTCGAGGGGGTGGACACCGCGCCATGGTAGGGCCATGGCTCGTTGCGCCGCCCGAACCCTCAGTCAGTGGATGGGGGCGTGGCCGCCGGGATCGTTGTCGCTGGTGGACTGGGGGGCGGTCGCGACGACCCGCTCGCGCCGCGCGGCCCCGAGACCGATGCTCGTGAACGGGACGCGGATCTCGCGGAAGACCTCGATCGAGACGAGGAAGCCGGCGAACAGGAACAGCACCCCAAGGAATTTCCCGAACTGGAAGAGGTCGGTGGAACCGAACCGGTTGAGCGAATCGGTGATGGCCGGGATGAACCCGCCGACGGCGATGAGGATCGTCGCGGGGACGCGGCTGTGGATCCGGCCCGAGGCGAGTGCCCGCACGGTGGCCGGAAGCGAAGCGACGAGGTTCACGACGATCGCGACCGGCGCGATGAGCAGGTTGAACAGGAACTCGTCGCCGGGCTGGTTGGGATCGAGCGAGTAGGGCAACACCCGCTTCTTGGGCATGAACATGTACGTGCTGAAGATCGCCCCGAGGACCAACGCGAACGACCCGGTGATATTGAGGAACGGCGTCAGGAGTCGAAGGGAGCCGGGAAACAGGTCGCCGACGGGCATGCCCGTGCGGACATCCAGCGCGTACCCAGGCGGTGCCAGGGTGACGGTCAGCATCAGCACGGCCGACAGCACGGTCGCCCCGATGACCGCGCCGGCCGCGAGGACGGGCCAGCGCTCGTTCTGGAAGTAGGTCTCGACCGCCACCGCCAGGGCCAGGATGACCGCCGCGATCAGGTACAGGATCGGGGCCGAGCCGGCGCCCGGGTAGTCAAACCGGCGTTGGGTGAGGAGCGTGAACACACCCGCCAGCAGCAGGCAGACAGCGAAGCTGTAGCCGAACCGCGTCCGACCCAGCAGGTAGGCCGTCCCGAGGCCGAGCCAGCCCGCGGTCCATACGGCGCCGGTCAGGTACCACACCCGGTACAGCGGCTCGTTCCAGCCGCCGAGGCCAGCCAGCGCCTCGGCGCCGGCGGCGATCCCATAGAACAGCATGCCGATGGCCCAGATGAGCTGGAAGCCGCCATGCCGTTCACGCCACTGGTCGAACAGGGCGAGGCTGAAGACCAACGCGAGAACAGAGGTGAGCGTGGGGAGGAGGACGTTGAGGTTCATGCGTTCAATCCGTCGCAGATCGCTGGTGCGTCGCGATGAATCGCAGCAGCAGCCGATCGAGGAGGGCGGACGCATCGCCATACAGGGCGGCGAGCCTGGTCGGATCGAGCGATCGACTCCGACCGAGACCCGACAGCTCGGCCAGGAACGGACCGCGCGCGGCGACGAAGCGCCCGACCGCCTCGGTCAGGCTGCTGCCAGCAGCGGCGAGCCGCGCCGCCTGGTCGTCGACGATCGCGGACGCCTCGCGCTCGAGTCGATCGCGCTCGGACGCGTTGGCGGCGTCGCTGTCGAGGAAATCGGTAAGGACGGTGATGAGCCGGCGGCCATCCTGGCGATAGGCCTCGCGCTCGAGATCGTCGCGCGGTGACATCGAGGGTGGGCTAGCCGCGGCATCGGCGGCGTAGTGCCGGCGGTAGACCCGGTTGAGGCGCTCGGGTGACGCGCCCATGCTCGCGAGTGGCCGGCCCACGCCCCGCCGGCGGTCGGTCGCCAGACGATCGAGGACCCCGCGATCGAAGCGGCGATGGCCGCCCGGCGTCGTCCACGCCTGGACCCGGCCCTCGTCGGCCCACCGACGCAGGGTGTCGGGATCGATGCCGAGCAGCCGGCTGGCGGGCCCCAGCGACAGCCAGCGTGCCTCCCGGGTGGCGGCGGCGGTGTCGGGCACGTGGACCTCGAGCGGCGGAAGGGCGCCGACGGCCGCCCAGCCGTGGGGGGAGACGGCGGGGCGGCCAGTCGGCATGGCGAAACTGGGTAAATCTGGGTACTCGAGCTTCGCTCAGGCGAGGCGGAGGATAGGGCCGGTCGAACCGCCGTGTCAAACGTGCGGTCATAGACCCGTGCCGGGGCCGGTTTCAGGCCGGGACGAACTCGTGGTCGTCGCGGTGGATGCCGTCGCACAGGCCCATGCGAACCCCGTCGGCGTCGCCATCATCAGTGGCCGGGATCGGGATGGGGCGCATGATCTCGCGGACTTCCCCACGACGGCAGAACAGCAGGTCGCGCTCGGCCATCCAGCGACGCACGTGGGCCGCGTCGCCATGGAACTGGAACGGACCCGGGTTGATCGCCGGCCGGGCGGTCCAGGAGACGGGCGTCTCGGCGGTGACGATGTCCAGCAGGTTCACCCGCCACGGGGTGCCCTCGATGATCTCGTGGCAACCGTCGCACCGCTTCGCGACGTTGTCGCTGATGATCGTCCGGATCCGGACGCCCATGATCTCCACGCGCCGGATGGTAGCAGGCAGCCCCTCCCGGAGCCGAAGGCCGACGGCGGCGGGTGGCGCCGGGTGGCGCCGGGTGCCGCACGGCGGAGGGAGCGTCAGGCGCAGCGCCGGAGCGACCGGAGGCCGGGCGACGCCCGGTGACAGGACCTGCCGAGCACGACCCACGGTGGAGGTGGTACCCCCAAGGGGATTCGAACCCCTGATCTCCACCTTGAAAGGGTGGCGTCCTAGGCCTCTAGACGATGGGGGCACGGGTCCCGCGCCGATGGCCGAGTCTAGCAGAGGGGTCCCCCGAGACCCGGCTTCGGAAGTCGGCTAGGGACCGCTCGCGACTTGGAACAGGATGATCGCCGCGGCGGCGAAACCGGCGGCCGCCATGGCCGCACCGCCCCCGACGAGGGCGAGCACCAGGGCTCGGCGGTCGCGCCCGTCGGTGCCGGCGCGCCAGATCGCCCGAACGGTGTAGGCGGCGAGGGCGCCGAAGACGACAGCCAAAACGACCGCACCCGACGCGAGCAGTGGGATCTGCGACGTGTCGCGCACGGTGACCGTGTACGCCATGTAGGCGATCGAGCCGACGATGGCGACCACGAGGAAGACGACGCCCGGCGAGATCCGCCGTCCCCCGCTGGCGCCGCCCCGGTCCGGCGTCATCCCGCCGGCACGAGCCGGTCGCCGGTCTGCGGAACGGGATGACCGATCCGTCATGCCTTCGCCTCCCCGAGAGTGCGGTGGTAGACCGCGACGTTGTACGAGAGCCGCGGCCGGGTCAAGCGCTCGCCCATGTCCCGCCCGGCCTGGCCGAACGCACCCGCGAGGAAGTCCCGGGCCGTCTCGAGCGAGTCGAAAGTCCACCAAGAATGGACCACGCGGACCTTGAATCCCTGGCCGAGGAACGGGCCATCGCGCCGGCTCCACAGGCTGTGCTCAGGGCGTTCGCCGCGGAGGGTCGCGAGGTCGTCGCGCCCGTAGTCGTGGACCACCAGGAGCCGTCCCCCTGGTCGCAGGATGCGCCGCGCCTGCGCCACCTGGTCGGGCGGCGCCGCGTGGAACGCGGACCAGAACGCGACGACCACATCGGCCGATCCATCGGGCGCGTCGAACGGCGCCGGTCCGCTCGATTCGACGAGCGTGACACGCGCTCCGAGATCGGTGAGCTGTCGAGCGCGGATGCCACCGGCGCCATCGACGAGCACGACGTCCCGCCCCACCACCGGTCCAAGCGTCTCCAGCGCCCGCGGGATCTTGCCCTCGACATCCAGGGCCTGGGTGAGTCGTTCCGACAGCCCGGGCGCCAGGTCGATGGGGAGGTCAGCCACGAGAGCGGGAGTATAGAGCGAGGCGACCGGAGGGACCGCTGCGTCACCGCTCGGTGAGACGGAGGACGTGTCCGCTCCGCGGCGGGATCACGAGGCTGGCGGCGCCGGCGTCGACCTCGATCGGCCCGATCGTCGCCGCGGAGCTCCCGTCGAGGTCGACCGCTTCGAGCCGCCCCCGCGAGACCCCGTCGAACGTGGTTTCGAGCGTCACCGCGTCGGTGCCGGCGTTGACCGCCACGACCAGCCGTTGGCCATCCAGGCGGCGCTCGAAGGCGAGGGCGGGGCCGGCTGCGCCAAGGATCGTCGTCGACCCATGGCGCAGGGCCCCTTCCACGGCGCGCAGCCGGAGCGCCGACCGGACGAACGCCCGCAGCGCCCCGTCCCAGCGAGCCTCGTCCCAGGGAAAGGAGCCCCGGTTCGCCGGATCGTTGCCGCCGTTCAGGCCGATCTCGTCGCCGTAATAGATGGATGGCGCGCCAGGCAGCGTGCATTGGAGCAGCGTCGCCATGCGCATGGCCGCCGCATCCCCGCCCAGCACGGCGAGCGCCCGCGGGGCGTCGTGGGAGCCGATGAGGTTGAGCTGGACGGCCACGACGTCCGGGTCGTACGCACCCAGCAGTGCCATGAGGCGCTCGGCGAATCCCGGGCCGTCGAGCGGGCGCAGGTGCCGCTCGTACTCGAGATGGGCGCGGACGACTCCCATGTCCAGGCTGGGGCCGCCGGCGAACCCGAGGATCGCCTCGCCCAGCGGATAGTCCATCAGGGCGTCGAAGCAATGGTCGCCCACCCAATCCGGGGCGACCGTCCAGATCTCGCCGACCAGATAGGCATCTGGGCGGATGGCCCGGCAGCGGCGACGGAACTCCGCCCAGAACGCCGGGTCCCTGATCTCCTGCGGGACATCCAGCCGCCAGCCATCGATGCCGAACCGCAGCCAATGTTCGGCGACCGACAGCAGGTATTCGCGCGCATCGGGATGATCCGTGTTGATCTTGGGCAGGGCGGGGAGGCCCCACCATGCCTTGTAGCCGAGCGAGAAGCCAGTCGGCGCGTCCAGCGGCGGATAGGGCGTCAGCAGTCGGTGGCCGGCCAGCACGTCCGGGTCGAGCAGGAACCAATCGCGGTAGGGCGAGGCAGCCCCGGCTTCGAGGATGTGGTGGAAGGGCCAGAAGCCGCGCCCCGTGTGATTGAACACGCCGTCGAGGACGACCCGCATGCCCCGCGCGTGGGCGCGGTCGAGCAGCTCGCGCAGCGCCGCGTCGCCACCGAGCAGCGGGTCAACCTTGAAGTAGTCGTACGTGTGGTAGCGATGGTTGGACGCCGACTGGAAGATCGGGGTCATGTAGATCGCGTTGACGCCGAGGTCCTCGAGGTAATCGAGACGCTCCGCGATCCCCAGGAGGTCGCCACCCTTGAACCCGTGGGTGGTCGGCGGGGTGTCCCACGCCTCGATGGCGCCGGGTTTGCGGACGCGGTCGCTCGAGGCGAATCGGTCGGGGAAGATCTGGTAGAAGGTCGCGTCGCGGACCCAGGCCGGTGTGTCGACGCTCACCGCGCTCGGCCCGCGGAGCCGGTGCTGGATCGGACAGCGATGGCGCGGGCCTCCTGCGATCTGAACCGGTTCAGGCGCCCGGTCCCGGCGACAGTAGGGAGCGCCGCCTCGCGGTGTCAAGCCGCCGCGGCAGTACCATCCCGCCTGCATGCTCGAACGAATCCGGACGATGCCGGGCGGCATCCGCCTCTTCCTGGTCTACGCGTTCCTGATCCTGGCGGGACTCGGTCTGAGCCTGCGCTTCGTGGTCGACCAGGCCATCGCCGCGCCGGTCAGCCCGCTGGGCGTCCTCGTGATGGTGCTGCTCGCATATACGATCTTCACGACCACGTTGGTCCTCCAGCGAAAGCAGGCCGCGCGCGGATTGGCGATCGGGCTGGCCAGCCTGACCATCCCTGCGGTGCTTCTCCTGGCGACCAGTCCAGTGCCCGTTGCGGCCACACTGTTCATGGCCGCGCTCGGTGTCCTGCTGTTCCGCGGCCTGCTGCGCCCCGAGGTCCGGGCCTACCTGAACGAGGTTTGATACCCGTCCGGCACACGGATTCGCTCCGGGACGGTACCCTCACCCGGCGCGGCCCCAAGGGCGGCCGCATCGCGCGACCCCGCGACCCCACCCACTGCATCGAGGCATCAGCTTGAGCAAGGAATCCCGTCGGCGCCAGCGCCAGGCCGGCCGTGTACCCGCGAGCGGGCCGACTGCCGCCCGACCGGAAAGCGGCGGTTCGGCAGGCCCGAGGACCCCGTCCACCGGCCCACGCGGCACCGAGCGAGCGGGCCGCCGAGAGCGAGCCCGTCCCTACGACCGGCCGTCGATGTTCCAGCGCTACCGCACGATCATCCTGGGCGCCGCGCTCCTGGCCGTGGTGGCGGTCGTCGGGGCGGGCGTCTTCGCGGCCGCGACCGAAAAGGCGTACGCGTGCTCCAACATCTGGGTGCCGTCTCCGACCCCGTCGCCTCGCGAGGGCGCCTCGCCGCAGCCGGGGTACGTCCAGCCGGATATGGGCCGGGGCCACGTGCCGGTCGGGACGAAGATCACCTACACCTACTGCCCGCCGGCATCGGGCCGGCATTACGCCGCCGCCGGCGCCGGTCCGATCCAGGCGAGGGTGTACAGCCCGAACGACGCGGTCATCCCGGATGGTTGGATCCACAACCTCGAGCATGGTGGGCTTGTGGTCCTCTACAAGGGCGCCGAGGTCGACGAGGCCGCGCTCCGGACGCTCTTCGACGCGATACCCGCGAGCCCGAACTGCGGGTTCGAGCCCGGCGGCCAATCGCCAGGACCGGTCATCGCCCGCTTCGACGACATGGCCACGCCTTTCGCCGCGCTCGTCTGGGGGCGCGTCCTGCCGCTCCAAACGCTCGACACGCAGGCGATCCTGGACTTCTACGCCGCGTGGGGCGAGAAGACGAACCCGGAGCAGCAGTGCACCGTCCCGAGCGCCTCGCCAGCGAGCTCGGAGACGCCGTCGACCGCGCCCGCGACATCGCCCGAACCGAGCAGCAGCGCCGGCTCGTCGGCGGCGCCGTCGGCCCCCGCCGCCTCGGGCGGCGCGGTCGCTCCGTCCGCGCCGGCGTCGGCGAGCCCGAGCTGACCGGGGCGCCGCATGCGCCTGATCGCGTTCTACGGCAAGGACGCCATCCAGACCGGCCGCATCGAGGGCGACGATGTCGTCGTCGGCGGTGGCCCGCTCGACCCCAGCGGGCGGCTCGGCGACGAGTTCGCCGACGCGATCGGCTGGACCTCGACGGACCCCGAGGAGCGCGTGCCCCTCGCCGGGCTCGAGCCGAGCGCCATCGTCCTGGCGCCCACGAAGATCGTCTGCGTCGGGCTCAACTACCGGGACCACGCCGCCGAGGGTGGCCGGGCAGCGCCCGAGCGTCCACTGCTGTTCGCCAAGTTCTCGAACGCCATCGTCGGGGACGGCGACCCGGTCGTCCGGCCGGAGGGGACGCACGCCCTCGACCTGGAGGTCGAGCTGGGCGTCGTCATCGCGCGTCGCGCCCGCCGCGTCACGCGCGAGACGGCGATGGACCATGTCGCCGGGTACGTAGTCGTCAACGACATCAGCGCCCGAGACTGGCAGGGCGTCCCTGAGGCGCTCGGCCCCGGCGAGAAGGGCGACGGCCAGTGGCTCCGGGCCAAGGGCTCGGACACGTTCCTGCCGATGAGCCCCGTCCTGGTCACGGCGGACGAGCTCGACCCGGCCGCTGGCCTCCGCCTGCGTAGCTGGCGCATCGACGCGAACGGCCTCGAGCACCTCATGCAGGACGGGACGACGGCCGACATGATCCACGACGTCCCGTCGCTGGTGGCCTTCATCAGCTCGGTCATCACCCTGGAGCCGGGCGACGTCATCGCGACCGGCACGCCGTCGGGCGTGGGCGTGTTCCGCGAACCACCGGTGTTTCTTGAGCCGGGCGACGCCGTACGCTGCGAGATCGAGGGCATCGGCTCAGTCGAGAACCCGATCGTGGACTGGTCCGACCCCGCGTTCGGCGCGTAGGCTCGCCCGATGCAGGCCCTCGTCAAGACCCAGGCCGCCCCCGGGCTGGAGTTGCGCGACGTGCCCCGCCCGACGGTCGGCATCAACGACGTCCTGGTGCGCGTCCAGAAGACCGGCATCTGCGGCACGGACCTGCACATCGAGGCCTGGGACGCGTGGGCGCAGGGCGCGATCACCGTGCCCCTGACCGTCGGCCACGAGTTCGTTGGCGAGATCGTCGAGGTCGGCACGAACGTCACCGACTTCGCCCCGGGCGACCTGGTGAGCGGCGAGGGACACGTGGTGTGCGGCCGCTGTCGGCACTGCCTCGCCGGACGGCGGCATCTGTGCGCCAACTCGATCGGCCTGGGCGTGGGGCGCGATGGCGCGTTCGCCCAGTACGTCGTTCTGCCCATGACGAACATCTGGCACCACTGGCCGGGCGTCGACCCGGAGGTGGCCGCGATCTTCGACCCGTTCGGCAACGCGGTCCACACCGCGCTCGCGTTCCCGATCCTCGGCGAGGACGTGCTGATCAGCGGCGCCGGCCCGATCGGCCTGATGGCCACGGCCGTCGCCCGCCACGCCGGGGCGCGCCACATCGTCGTGAGCGAGCCCAATGCGTTCCGCCGCGAGTTGGCCGTCCGTATGGGCGCGACGATGGCGATCGATCCCCGCGAACGGGCGCTCCCCGACGTCTTCGGCGACCTCGACATGGTCGAGGGGTTCGACGTCGCGATGGAGATGTCGGGCAACGCGCGGGCGCTGCGCGACGCCATCGGCTCGATGGCCCACGGGGGGGGCGTGGCGATCCTCGGGCTGCCGACCGAGGACATCAGCCTCGATATCAACATGGTCGTCATGAAGATGCTGACGTTGCGCGGCATCTACGGCCGGGAGATGTACGAGACCTGG
>JAXDKY010000112.1:0-6138 GCA_034666885.1 Chloroflexota bacterium | reverse complement strand
CGGGATCTCCAGCGTCCTCGGCGCCATCAACCTGATCGCCACGATCCTCACCCTGCGCGCGCCCGGGATGGGGATGTTCCGGATGCCGATCTTCACCTGGAACATCCTCGTGACGTCGCTCCTGATCCTGGTCGCCTTCCCGCCGCTGACCGCTGCGTTCGGGATGCTCCTCATCGACCGGCATCTCGGCGGCGCCTTCTTCGACCCGGCCATGGGCGGTGACGCGATCCTGTGGCAGCACATCTTCTGGTTCTTCGGCCACCCGGAGGTGTACATCCTCATCCTGCCGTTCTTCGGGGTCATCACCGAGATCATCCCGGTCTTCAGCCGCAAGCCGGTGTTCGGCTATCGGTCGTTCATCCTCGCGACGATCGCCATCGCCAGCCTGTCCATGGCGGTCTGGGCCCATCACATGTTCACGACCGGCGCCGTCAACCTGCCGTTCTTCAGCCTCGCGTCGTTCGCCATCGCCGTTCCGACGGGGATCAAGTTCTTCAACTGGATCGCCACGATGTGGCGGGGTCACCTGACATTCGAGACGCCGATGCTCTGGGCGCTCGGCTTCCTGTACCTGTTCCTGCTCGGCGGGATCACCGGGGTCATGCTCGCCTCGCCCGCGCTCGACTTTCACCTGCAGGACACGTACTTCGTCGTCGCGCACTTCCACAACACGCTGATCGGCGGGACGGTCTTCGGGATCTTTGCGGCCACCTATTACTGGTTTCCCAAGATGACCGGGCGCCGCCTGTCGGAGTCACTGGGTCGGCTCCACCTCGCGCTGTGGATCGCCGGATTCACGCTGACGTTCCTGCCGCAATACCAGCTCGGACTCCTCGGGATGCCCCGGCGCATCGCCGACTACGCGGCCGTGAATGGGTGGACGGAGCTCAACGTGCTGTCGACGATCGGCTCGTTCCTTCTCGGCCTCGGTGTCATCCCGTTCCTGCTGGCCGTGGGCGGCGCGCTACGCCGCGCCCCGGACGCGCCGGACGACCCGTGGGGTGGCTTCACCCTCGAATGGGCCACGACCTCGCCGCCTCCGACGCACAACTTTTCGTCGCTTCCACCGATCCGGTCCGCCCGCCCCGTCTTCGACTGGCGCGTGGATGCCGCCAGGACGCCACCAGGGATCGATCCATGAGGCACCTGCCGGAGGAGGTGCTTGTCTTCGCCCGGCCGGCCGCATTCGGCTTGATCGTCGGGGCGGTGTACTGGTTCGTGTCCTACGAGCGGGCTGGCACCGTCCTGCTCCTCGGGTTCGGGACGGCCTCAGGCTTCGCGTCGGTGATGATCTGGCTACGGTCCCGGCGAGCGTGGCGGTCGGTGCGCGCGTCGGGGGCCGACGTCGATCGAGCCGACTGGCCGTTCCACGAGGACACGGCTCGGGTCCCCGCCCCGGGTTACGCGCCGTTCATCGTCGGCCTGGGTGCGGGCGTCGGGGCGCTCGGTCTGGCGTTCGGTCCGTTGCTCCTGCTGAGCGGCCTGATCGTCCTCCTGATCGGCGCCCGGTATTGGCTGGAGGCTGCGATGCGTGAGACCGACGCGACTGCCGCGCAAGAACGACCGGGCGGCCAGCGGCCCTAGCTGAGTCGTCGCGCCACGGGGCTGATCGGCGCGACCAGGCCCTGGACGCCGGGCTCGAGCCAGCCCTTGTCCAGCGCGATCCGGACGGCCTCGGCCCGGCTGTGCGCCTCGAGCTTCTGGATCGCCGCGGACAGGTGATTGCGGATCGTGCCCTGCGACAGGAAGAGGCGCCGTGCGATGTCGGCGACCGTCGCCTCCTCGGCCGACACGCTCAGGACCTCCCGTTCGCGCTCGGTCAGGGGATTGGCCCCATCAGTCAGGGCCGCCATGGCCAGACCCGGATCGACCGTTCGCAGGCCTTTCATCGCGCGACGGATGGCATTGGCCAGCGCTCCGGCCGGGGCGTCCTTGAGCAGGTAGCCGGCGGCGCCGCGCTCCATCGCCAGGCGGAGATAGCCAGGCCGGCGGAAGGTCGTGAGGATCAGCACGCGGCATCCTGGCATCCGCTCGCGCAGGGCCCCGGCCGCGATGAGGCCGTCGTGCCCGGGCATCTCGATGTCGAGCAGGGCGACGTCCGGTCGAGCCAGCAGCGCCGCCTCCACTACCTCGTCGCCGCGACCGACCTCCGCTACCACGTCGATGTCGCCCTCCAGGGTCAACAGGGCGGCGAGGGCTCCACGGACCATCGCCTGGTCCTCGGCGATCATCACCCGGATCATGCGGCGTCCGCCTGGAGCGGGACCACGACTGCGAGGCGGTACCCGCCGTCGGGCAAGGGAGCGGCCTCGACCCGGCCGCCGATGGCGCCGGCCCGTTCGGCAAGGCCAGCCAACCCGCTGCCGGGGCGGTACCCGGGCGCGGGCCAGAGGTCCTCGATGCTCGTTGACCGGACCCGGTCGTTGACGATCTCCAGCAGCGCCGCTCCATTCGCCCGACGCGTCCGGATGACCGCTCGACGTGCCCGCCCGTGGCGGACGACATTGGTGGCGCCTTCCCGGATCGACCAGGCGAAGGCCTCCTCGCAGTCGTCGGGGAGGATGCCCGCCCGGTGATCGACCTCGGTCGTGACGCCGGCCGTCAGGAGCGCTGCCTGGGCGCCCACCAGTTCACTGTCCAGGGTGAGGCGCCGGTAACCGCCGACCGCGGCGCGCACGTCCTCGAGCGCGCGGCGCGACACCGCCTCGATGTCAGCCACCTCGACGGCAGCGAGCGCGGCGTCGGTGGGTAGCAGCCGGCCGGCCAGCTGTGCCTTGAGCGCGATGAGCGAGAGGCCATTGCCGAGCAGGTCGTGGAGATCGCGCGCGATCCGCAGTCGCTCGTCCGCAGCAGCGCGTCGCGCGATCTCGACGATGTCGATGGGCTCCTCGAGGATGTCCGCCCGAAGCCGGGTCACGTTCCTGGGTTCGCCCCAGACGATGCGTGGCCGGGCTCTGCCGTCGTCTACCTGGCGCCGGCGCTCGGACCGTCGCAAGTCGTGGATCGGACCCGCGGCCCCCGACCGAGGGAGCGTGTTCGCTTCGGCGAGGTCCCCAGCTTGGTTCAGGTATCGCGAAAGAGCCATTCGACCGTCTCCGTGACAGATCTCGGCGGACCGCTACGAATCGATGACCCCGCCGACAACCAACAGCCGAACGGCCACGAGGTCCTTGATCTCCTGGACTGTCCAGCCGCCTTCGGCGGCGTGCAGACCGGTGATGTACGCCACGACGTTGCCTGCCTCGAGGGGCGACAGCCCGCGGGCCCGCAGTTCTCGATAGGCGCCATCGATCGTGCCGGCCACATCGGCCTCGTCGGGAACGGACGGCCTGGCGATGCTCGCTCCCCAGGCCTCGCTGGGGTCGTGCGGGTGGATCATCATCTCGGCCTCCTTCCTTCGACGGGTTGGATCCGCTTCACCTGCGGTCGCGGCTCCTTGAGCAACCATCGCTGGCGGGCGCCGGTATGTCTGCGAAGGCAGCCCCCGTTTTTCGACCCCGGTGAGTGGCTACCCGCTATGGCGGCTGGCTGCAATCCGACCGGCTCGCGTCAGCGGCCCCGGAGATCGATGCAGAAGGGGGTGTTCGCGAGCTCTTCGGACCCACACAGCTCGTTGGCGAGCGTGGTGGGATCCTGTCCATCGAAGGCATCGGGGTATCGCTCCGCGGCCGCCACCCACGCTTCGAGTGATGGGCAGCCGGCGATCGCTCCCCCGACCCCGGCGACGGTATCCGACCCGGGGTCGATCGCCATGGCCTGGGCGACCGCCTGATCGCATGGCGACTGCCCCACGGCGGACTGTCCGGCTGCCGACTGGCCGCCACCGGTCGCACTCCCGCACGCGGTCAAGACGCTACCGAGAACTGCCACCAACAGGAGCGTTGTCGCGATGGTCCTCATTCCCTGCCTCCCTTCGGTCGAACGGATCCTCGGGGCAGGCAAAGCGCCCAGCCCGACGGACGGTTTCCTCGACCAGTCCCCGGGATCCAGACCAGACCATCGCGCCGGGACACCGCCATGTCGTCGAAGACAGCCCCCGTTCCTGGACTACCGGGGGTGGCAATTCGCTCTTCCTGCTGGCATCAATGCGCGACGCGTCGAGTTCAGCGATGCTGGCGCGAAATGGAACCCGGTTCGACCTCAGGAACGCTGCGCATCCTGCTCGTTGACGACAGCCGTCATTTCCTGGACGCCGCATGCGGTGTGCTGGAGCAGGAAGGCATCAGTGTCGTCGGCGTCGCCTCTACGAGCGCCGAGGCGATTCGGCTCGCCCGGGAGCTGCGACCCGACGGGATCCTGGTCGATGTCGATCTCGGCGAAGAGAGCGGCCTCGACCTTGCCCGAGTATTCGCAACGTCGGACGCTGGGCCCGTCGTCTTGATCTCCGCCTACCCGGAGTCCGAACTCGCGGACCTCATCGCAGCCAGCCACGCCGTCGGCTTCGTGTCCAAGTCGGAATTGTCGGCAAGCGTGGTCCGGAGCCTCATCGCCGGCGGGGGCGGGGGCGGGGGCGGTGCCGGCGGGGGCGGTGTCGTCTGACGCGTCTCGGGGGCGCCGTTCCAAGTCCACCCCCGTCAGGATGGGCGCGCCGTCACTCCTTGACGGTCGGCGTCGAGCGCGGATCTTCCGTCGATGGGGATCCTGGCCACGACCGACGTGCCCTCACCCGGGGCCCCGGCGATCTTGATGGTTCCTCCAAGCGCCTCGACGCGGTCCTTGAGACCGACGAGGCCTGAGCCGCGAGCGGGATCGGCGCCGCCGATGCCGTCGTCGCGGACGGCGAGCTCGATGACCGAGTCGATGGTGTGGACGTCGACGTACACGACCGACGCTCGCGCGTACTTGGCGACGTTGTTGAGCGCCTCAGAGACGACGTAGTAGACGGCCACCTCGATCTGCTGAGGTAGCCGCTGCGCGACCTGCACATCCAGTTCGACCGCGACCGCGGAGCGACGTGCCAGGCTCTTGATCGCGGGCTCGAGGCCGCCCTTCGTGAGGATGGCCGGGTGGATCCCTCGCGAGATCTCCTGCAGGTCCTTCAGGGTCTGGGCGAGGCCTTTGATCGCGTGAGAGAAGATCGCCCGGTGTTCCGCCAGGTCCGGCGGCACCCTCGACTCCGCCGCACGCAGCTCGATGGCTAGTGCCACGAGGCGCTGTTGGGTCCCGTCGTGCAGGTCGCGCTCGATGCGACGGCGCGTCTCGTCAGCGGCGGCGACGACCCGGGCGCGGGACGCAGCAAGCTCGGCTCGGCTCTCGGCGTTCGCGATGGCCGTCGACAGAAGGTCCATGAACGAAGCGAGGCGCGCCTCGGTGTCCGCCGGGAACCTCCTTGGCGAGCCGACGAGCATCATGCCCCAGATCTGACCCTCGACGATGATCGGTACGCCGACCGCGGAGCGCGTCCCCAGCTTCCGCGCGACCTTCCCGAGCGGCCCCTGGACGTCCCCGTAGTTGTCGAGCCGGGCCGGTCCACCAGTCCGCAGCACCATGCCGCTGACGCTTTTCTCCTCCAGCTTCATATTCGTGCCGAGGCCGAACGCGTCGTCGGGCTTGCCCCGGGCAGCGACGAAGGAGATCGAATCGTCCGCTTCGCGGCGGGCCATGCGCACGAAACCGGCGGGCAGCTGCTGCCCCACCTCCTCGGTGACCGCCGCGAAGAGTGCGTCCGCCGTCGCTGCACCCGCCACGAGCGTGGCGACCCGCCGCAACGCCGCCTGCTGTCGGGCCACCCCGGCAAGCTCATCGACGAGGACCCCAACGACAGCCGCGACGATCACGAACCCGACGAACGCCAGCAGATCGCCCTGAAGGTCGAAGTTCAGGCTGTCGTAGGGCAGCGTATAGAGATAGGCTCCAAGGAGGAGCGCGACCGCCGTCGACGCCAGCGCCGGCCAAAAGCCACCGATGGCCGCAACCACCACCACCGTCACGAGCGCCGCTGACAGGAAGCCGGCCAACTCGACGGTCGGGCGGACCGGCAGGAGTCCGATCGCAACGATCACCGGGCCGATGATCGCGAGCGCCCAGGCCACCGCGCGGTTGAGGGGCGACCGCAGCATCAAGGAGTCGCCGACTCGACGCCTGAGCGTCATCACTGCTTCACGCATCGCTCGCCGGCCCCAATCGTCGAAGGATCCT
>JAXDKY010000111.1:0-7659 GCA_034666885.1 Chloroflexota bacterium | reverse complement strand
ATCGAGACGCGCGCGACCGACCACGGCGGCTCCTTCCACGACGCGGCCGGCCAGGTCGGCGTGTTCCGGCGGCAGCTGTCGAAGCGGGCACGCGACGCGCGGGACGAGCTGGCGGGTCGCGTCCGGCGCGATGGGACCGGGCGCGACCACGGCTACCCGGGCGGCCGCGCCCGACCGCCCCGCTACGACCCGGCGGACGAGCGGCGATGAAGATCGGCCTGGTCTGCCCGTACATCTACCCGGGCACCGGCGGCGTCGCCCAGCACGTCCGGTTCCTGTACGAGAACCTGCGGCTGCGCGGCCATGACGTCCGCATCCTGACCGCCAGCCACGGCCCCCAGCGTGCGTCGGAGGGCGACATCCTCCGCCTGGGCGTGGGCTTTTCGGTGCCGATCAACGCGTCCGTCGGCACGCTCACGTTCTCGCCGCGGTACCTGAGCCAGATCGGCGCCATGCTCGAGCGCGAGCAGTTCGACGTGCTCCACTTCCACGAACCGTTCGTGCCCTTCCTGTCGCTGTTCCTGCTGCGCGAGTCCAACAGCGTGAACATCGCCACGTTCCACGCCTTCGGTGGCTTCTCGCCGTCGTACGAGTTCGGAAGCCGTGCCCTCGGCGGCCATGCGCAACGCCTCCACGGCCGGATCGCGGTCAGCGCCGCGGCCCGCCATTTCATCGATCGCTTCTTCCCCGGCGACTACAAGGTCATCCCCAACGGCGTCGATATCGCCCGCTACGCCAACGCGGTCCCGATCTCGCGCTGGCTGGACGGCACGCCCAACGTGCTGTTCGTGGGCCGTCACGAGCCGCGCAAGGGCCTGCTGGACCTCCTCAAGGCCCATCGCATCCTGCGCAAGACCGGGGCCCGGTCACGGCTGCTGGTGGTCGGCTCCGGGCCCCAGGAGCGCGAGGCGCGGCGCTACGTCGCGACCCGCGGCTTGCAAGGGGTCGAATTCCTGGGCCGCGTCTCGGAGGATGCCAAGGCACAGCTGTTCCGGACCGCGGACGTCTTCGCGTCCCCGGCCACGGGTGGCGAGTCGTTCGGCATCGTGCTGCTCGAAGCGATGGCCGCGGGCACGCCGATCGTCTGCTCGGATATCCACGGCTACAAGGGCGTCGTGCGGCGCGGCCGTGAGGGCCTGCTGGTGCCGCCGCGGGACCCGCGTGAGCTCGCCGCCGCCATCGACAAGCTGATCCAGGACCCCGGCCTGCGCGAGCAGATGGGCGCCGCCGGCCAGGCCCGCGCCGAGGAGTTCAGCTGGCCGCGTGTGACCGCCAAGGTCGAGGACTACTACGGCTTCGTGATCCGCCGGCTGGCGGCCACCGGGACCCTGCCGGAGGGCTTCCGGGCCGAGGTGCCTCAGGCGCCCCCGCTCGTGCGGGCCAGGCCGTCGGCGCTATCGCCGGAGCCGCCTGCCGCCGTCGCGGCGTTCGATTCCGCGAGCGCGAGTCGCCACACCGACGCCGAATAGGCCACGACCAGGCAGGTCACCCCGATGCCGACCGTGAGGAGGGCAAGCGTCGGGCTCAGGAGCGGCGTGTTGACGTTACGGGTCGCCTGGCTGACCGGGAACTGGAACGCGTACAGGTAGGTCGGCAGCAGGCCCTGGTAGGCGTTGACGAGGGTCGATGGCAGCGGCAGCGCTGCGATGTTCGGGTAGAACACGACGAACCAGCCGACCGCCGCCGTTACGAGGCCGATGACGTAGCGCCGCGCGTCGCGGGCGCTCAGGACCTGGGCCGCGAGGTAGAGCAGTGGCAGGGCGACGACCAGGGCGATCGGCTCGACCGGGATGCCCTGTAGCGTCAGGAGGGCGGTGTCCGGCAGGAGCGCGGCGACGAGCAGGCCGATCGCCACGGCCCCGCCGGCGACGAGCAGCGGTCGCAGCTCGAACGCGGCCTGGGATCCGTTCCGCCCGGTGTCACGCTCCATCGCCAGGACGCCCCGCCCGATCAGGACGACGCCGAGGACCACCACGCCGAGCAACCCCGCCGAGCGCAGGGTCAGGACGAGATCCGGGATGACTGCCGGACAGGCCTGCGAGCCCGGGTTCACGCGCTCGACACCGACGAAGCCGCACAGCGGTCGCGAGAAGAGCCAGAGCGCGGCCGGGGCCACGATCGCGGCCGCACCGGCGAGCCGGACGGCCAGCCACGTCCGCCGGGATGGCCCGTGCCAAAGCTCCGCGACGAGGTAGGCGAGGGCGAGGATCACGAACGGCAGTGCCGTGTAGTAGTGGTACTGGAAGGCGGCGCGGTCGATGCGGGCCCAGGAGACCCACTGCGCGGCGAAGCCGATCATGATCAGGGCGAGGGCCAGGCTCCGCCGGCGGAACGCCATGATCGACACGAACACGAGCGCCACAGCGCCGATCCACCAGATCACGAGATTGCCGGCGTCATAGACGGCCCCGGCGGTCGAGCCCGCGAACCCGTCCTGGTAGAACCACACGGGCTTGAGGTCGAACGGCCACGCCCACCACGGCGACGACGCGGGGTGGGGCGATGTCAGCAGGTTGTGGTACGCGTACATCTGGCCGGTGAGGTCGATCAGCTTCTGGCCGGTGTGCCCGACGGGGAAGCCATCGAACAACTGGTGATTCTCGATATAGGCCCATGGCAGGTAGCTCACGACGTAGACCGCGACCGGGATCAGCACCAGGCACACCGCAGCCCAGGCCATCGGCAGCCCCAGGAGGCGCCCCGGCCGCAGCCAGCCGCTCGGGGCGGGCGCGGGCGGCTCCAGGATGCGCAGCGGGTCATCCGGCGCTCGCGCGCCCGCCAGGGGGCCATAGCCGAGGCCCCCGGCGAACCGGAACGTCCCGTAGACCAGGAGAGAGCCGAGTCCGGCCACGATGGCCAGGAACAGCGGCGTGACCAGCACCGAGCCCACGGCGACCGACGACTCGAGCCGCCCCAAGGCCAGCGCACCGAAGAACAGCACAGCCCCGAGCGCCGCTGGCGCGACCACCGCGAAGCGCATCTCCTCGTCGGTCCAGGCGATGGGATGGAAGACCGCGGCCACGACGGCGACCAACGTCAGCCCGACCATGATCACGAGGAACGGGATGTTGCCCAGGCCCTGGCCTTCGGGGACGCTGATCGCCATGTAGCCGAGCACGCTCGTGATGGCGATGAGGCCGAGGATGGCGATGACGCGTCCCAGCGCGCTGCGGACGAGCAGGAGCAACCCGAGTGCCCCGATGGCATAGGCAGCGACCCACTTCGACGCGAGCGCCAGCCCAAGTAAGAGTCCGATGACCGGCATCGCGACCCAGAACGCGCCGCGCCAGCGCCACCAGCCCGTCCAGACGGCGGCGAAGAGCGTGTACGACGCGATGATGAACAGGCCGACGTACACGTCGTTCATGCCGATGCGCGACTGGACGAAGAGCATCCCGTCCAGCAGCGTGAACGCCGCGACGAGCCCGGCCACGAGCCGGCGCCGGAACAGGATCCTGGCGAGCAGGTAGAGGCACAGCGACATGAGCGCGCCGGCGATGACGCCGGGCAGGCGCCACGCGAAGGCATGCGAGCCGGTCCCGATCGAGGCGACCTGCCCGGCCGAGCCGAACACGAGGAGTTGCTCGCGGTCGTTGGCCGGATATTGCGACTCGACGTCGAGGGCCCAGCCTGTGGGCACCAGGCCGGCCGGCAGGCGCGCATCGGCGTAGACCGCGCTGCCCCGCGACTCCGAGCTGCCGTGCGGCTCGACGACGTAGACCGTCCAGTCACCGTCGCCCGCGCGACCCGGCCCGTAGGCGCGACCCAGGATATGGACCTGTTGGGTGGCGTCGTCGTAGACAACGCGCGAGCCCAGCCCCGGCAGTGGGTGGGTACCGAGGAGCTTCGGACCGCTCTTCGCGGCGTCGCCCGCGACCGCGACGACCTGATACGCCGGATCGGCGGCCGTCCCGCTGGTGGCAAACAGCTTCGCGTCCTCGATGCCCGTCACGAACGCCAGGCCGTGCGCGCCGCCGTCCATGGGGATCGTGCTCGACACGGCGGCCGTGGATGGATCGATGAAGGAGATGCCGTTGGTGTCGGCCACGGCGACGCGCGGCAGGTCGACGACCTCGACGCCCGGGAGCTCACCATCGGTGATGGCCTGATCGACGGCCACCCGCGTGTCGCCGTCGCCTGGGCTGCCCAGCAGGACGGTCGCCCCCGGCGTGGCGTCCGACAGGCGACCCTCGAAGTCGGCGGCGCTCCCACCGATGAGCCCGGCGAGCCGGGAAGCGACGGCGGCGGGGTCCGTGACCGACTCCGGTGTGGCGACCAGGGTCGGCCCGGTACCGGCCGGTGCCAGGTCCGCGATACCAGGCAAGTCGAGCGTGCCCAGCAGCGAGCCCGTGCCGGCCTCCAGGGCGGTGAGCCGATCGTCTGAGGCGGCGATGATCGTCGCGCCGTCGTCGGTCACGAACAGGTGGGTGATCGGATGCCCGACCTTCGCCAGCGGCACGAGCTCGATGCCGCTGTCGACCCCGTCGAGCCCGATGACCGTCAGGTCGACGGTGGCGATCGAACCGTCGTCGAACCCGATGATCAGCCGGTCGGCTGTGGTGTCGACGGCAAGGGCGCTCGAGCCGGGAGCGGCGATGACACTGACGATCTGGCGCGAGCGCAGGTCCTCAGTGCGGATCTGCGCGCCGGTCGCGATGTGGACGCGCTCGCCGGCTCGATCGTTGGTGAACACGTCCTCGCGGCGGTGCTCGATGGCGGCGGCCCGGACCGGCACCCCGAGATCGCTGGTCCCCGAGACGTGGTCGTCGCCCCACAGCACGATGCCCGCCGCCATCGCGTACTTGGCGAGGTGCGGGTGCGTCCACTCGTAGATGTCGTGGGATTCGCCGTAGCGCCAGGCCTGCAGGAACTCGGTGGCCGTCCGAGCGTGATAGACCTCGTCGAAATGCATCTGGTACGGCTCGGCGAGCCGGAAGGTCCGCAACCCGAGCGTGGCGATCAGCAGGACGGCCAGGATCCACACATCGAGGCGGTCCAGCCGACCGCCACCCTCCCCCACGAGGGTCCGGCTGCGATCGGCTCGGACGGGGCGGTCGGCGAGTCGGGCGCGGACCCAGCCGGCGATCCCGGAGTCGGCCAGGGACGGTCGCTCGCTCCAGGTCGGGAGGGTGGGGGTCGGTCCGGGCGGCGCCGTGGGTTGGTCAGGTGTCGGTGCGATGGCTGTCGTCGCCGCGGCTGCGGTCATCGCCGCGGTTCCCGGCGCCGCGCCTGCGGTCATCGCCGCGGTCGGGCGTGCGTCGGGCGTCGCGGGCCGTGAGCCGGGGGCCGTTTCCCGCGGCTGCGGCCGCGGCACATCCACGAGCCTCGCCTCGGTCAACTCATCCTCGAGGCGATCCCGGCCCTGGGCCCGCACCTGGACGAGCGCCCAGAGGAACGCCGCCGTGTGCATGGTCGCGACGACCGTCACCCCAAGCTGCGACTTGATGAGCGGGCCGATCCCGAGCCAGTCGCGAACCGGGTTGAGGGCGGGATCCGGCGGATGGAACGTGGTCAGGACGACGTACATGTTGGCGAACGTCGCGATGGCCAGGACCACGTACCCGATCCGCCAGCGCGGCGAGATGGCGAACAGGATCGCGCCGACGGCGAAGAACGGGAAGCCGTATCGCTCGTGGACCCGCGTGGGGAGCATGAAGAAGGCGAGCGCCATGAGGCTCAGCACCACGAGCAGGGTCAGCCGGTCGGGATAGCGCGCCGCGACCCACAACAGGAGGCCGAAGGCCGCCACGAGCAGGACCACGCCGATCAGGATCGCGGGCACCACCCCGAACATCGACACGCCCGAACCGCACTGATCGGCGAGCGGACTGGCAGCGTCGCAGACCCACAATCCGCTGCTGGCAAGGCTGTTGCCCGTGTCGCCCGAAACGAGGGCCCAGGCGTTGTACGCGTTGACGGTGAGGTACGGATATCCGCCGCCGGCCTTGGCGATCTGGTCGATGAGTCCGGACGTGAAGAACGGGGCCTGCGCCGCCGGCTGGAACACCGACAGCCCGAATGGCAGGCACACCACGACGGCCGTCAGGAAGCCCGCGACAGCGGTCGTCAGGATGCGCACGGGATGGTCCGTCCGCGCCTCCCAGGCTCGCAGGCGGTCGACCAGGCCCTGCGCCTGCCCGTCCGGAAGGTCGGCGTCGAGAGGGGATGGGGCCGGCGGCCACAGCGCCCGGCGGATCGTCACGACGGCCACCAGCGGGATCAGGATCCCGAGCTGCGGTTTCACGAGGGCCGCGATGACGGCGAAGATCGCCGCCCGTTCCGGCTGGTCGCGCCACAGCGACCGCAGCCCGAGCAGGAGGAAGACGACGCCGACCGAGTCGACCTGGCCCCACACGACGTTGTCGAACCAGAAGACCGGATTGACGACGACCACGGCGGCACCGAGCAGCGCCAGCCGCTCCCGACCACCGAGCTCCCGGATCATCGACCAGACGAGGTAACCGATGGCGAGGTCGCCAAGGACCGGCGGGATCTTGATCAAGTCGCCGATGCCACCGAGCGCCCGCCCGACGATCCCGACGAGCCACAGGACGTACAGGTAGCCCGGGGTGTAATCGTGGAAGAACGGCCGCTCGTAGAAGCCGTTCAGACCGTCCTTCGCGAGGTTCGACGCCCAGAACTGGAACGACCCGAGGTCGGCATCGAACCCGGACCGTGGGAGGAGGTATGCCAGAATGAGACGGAGGGCGAGGCCGAGCGCGAGGACGACGAGGATCGCGCCGGCGGTGCCCTGGATCCCGGTCGACCGAGACGGCGCTCCCGTGCCTCGCTCGTACCCACCGGATACGGGGCCAGTCACCGGGAAAACGGCTCCTGCACGAGCGTGGAAGGTGGATCGGAGCGTAGCACAGGGCAGCCCCAACGACCCCGAGGCCGCTGCCCCCATGGCGGTGCGGCTCGATCGTCGGCTGGACCTGATCGTCGGTGTCCTGCTGGTGGTCGTCGCCCTCGGGATCTACCTCGCGACGCACACCGATCGCTTCTACGACCACTTCGTCTGGCAGGCATCGGCGTTCCTCGAAGGGCAGGCGGCCATCCGCTATCCGGTGAGCGGCACGGCCGACAGCCTCGGCAATGCCTTCTTCCAAGACGTCCTGCCGGTCGCCTCGAGTGACGGTGTCCCGCGCGGCCTGATTCCGTTCCCGCCCCTGCCCGCCCTGATCCTCGTGCCGTTCGTCGGCGTGTGGGGGCTCGCGACCGACGACCAGCGGATCTTCACGGCCCTGGCCGCCGTGGATGTCGCGATCTGCTGGTGGATGCTCGGTCGCCTGCGGGTCAAGCCGATCAGCCGCCTGGCGACGGTCATCTTCTTCGCCTTCGGGACGGCGTTCTGGTACGCGGCCCAGCTCGCGACGACCTGGTACCAGGCCCACATCGTCGCGGTGGGGCTGGCGCTGCTCGCGGTCGGCCTGGCACTCGGGGCGGACCCGGCCGCGCAGGATGACGAGCGGGGCCTCGATGAGCCGGCCGCGGCCGGCGACGATGCTGCCCATCGCCCGAGCCGCCGCCTCGCGATCGACCGCCGCCAGTTCGTGGTCGGGCTCCTGTTCGGGCTCGCGGCCACGGCCCGGTTGTCGATCCTCGTCGCGGCCCCGTTCTTCCTCCTGGTGGGGGCGGGCGGCAGCTGGTGGCGCCGAG
>JAXDKY010000110.1:0-10791 GCA_034666885.1 Chloroflexota bacterium | reverse complement strand
CAGCCCGCCGAAGAGGGTGAAGATGCCGTAGACGCCGAGCAGCGACAGCGCGACGACGAGGAAGCCGGAGACGGCTCCGCCGCGCATCGCGACCTGGACGGCTTCCACGAGGCTGCGCCGGGCGGCCGCGGCCGTGCGGACGTTGGCCTTCACGCTGATGTACATGCCGATGATCCCCGACGCCATCGAGCACGCGGCGCCGACGAGGAAGGCCAGGCCGGTCCGCCAGCCGAGAGCGAGCCCGAACGTGGCCGTATCGGCGACGTCCTCCGTCTCGAAAACGGTGATGACGATGCCGATCACCACGGCACCGACCACGGCGAGGATGCCGATGGTCGAGTACTGGCGACGGATGAAGGCGACCGCGCCCTCGAAGATCGTGCCGGCAACGGCCTGCATCTCAGGGGTCCCGGTATCGCGCGCGAGCACGTCCCGAGCCAGGTACAGGGCGAACAGCACGGCGATGATGCCCGCCGGCAGGATGATCAGCTGGAGCGCACTCGCATCCATCGGGGTCGGGGGTCCTCCATGGGGTGACTGGCCGCTGTCCGTCCCCTGGCGCGTGAGCATGCGCCGTCGCGGGGGCGGGTACGGGAAGCTGCCGCCGGGTCCAGACGGCATGCACCGTGGGCTGGGACCTTGCAGGCCGGCGGCGAGTGTAACAAGGGGCTCTTCGGCGGGTCAAACTCAGTCGCCGACCGGGGATATGCATCGACCCAGAGGCCCCGCCCGACACGCGTCGGCGGCGTCGGGCGGCCGCCCCTATACTGCCGGACTTGTGAGTCAACGACCCGCGCTCGGGTGTCTCTTCGAGATCGTCGAGACGCTCGTCTTGACCCTGATCATCTTCGTCGTCATCCAGAATTTCGTCGCTCAGCCGTACAAGGTCCAGCAGCAATCGATGGAGCGGACCCTCGAGCCTGAGCAATACGTCCTGGTCGACAAGCTGACGCCCCGATTCAACCCCTACAAGCGTGGGGATATCGTCGTGTTCACCCCGCCGGCGGCCTGGGGCGACAACGGCACGCCGTTCATCAAGCGCGTGATCGGCGAGGCCGGCGACACCGTCCAGATCCGCGACGACGGGCTCGTCTACATCAATGACGTCGCGCTCGACGAGCCCTACCTCTACAGCGACGAGGTGGGCGGACCCGCGCAGGCGACGACGGCTACCCTCGACCAGGCGACGTGGACGATCGCCCCGAACGAAGTCTTCCTGATGGGCGACCACCGGTCGAACTCCGCCGACTCCCGCACCTTCGGACCGGTCCAGATCGACCACATCATCGGACGCGCCTGGCTCCGATACTGGCCGCTGGACACGTTCGGCGTCCTCCCGACCCCGACCTACCCGGACATCGTCCCGGCTGCCCCTTGAGCCGGTGACGACGCGATGAATCCCATCCTCGCGCTCGTCGCCATCGCGGTCATCGGCGGAGCCGTCGTCGTCGTCGCGGCTCGCGACGCCCGGACGGTCTCCGTGGCGCTGGCCTTGACGCTCGTGGCCTCGCCCCTGCTCGCCGACCCCCTGGCGCCGCCCCTCGGGCTCGCGGCGCGCCTGGTGGGAGCGATCCTCGCGACCTATCTGCTGTGGATGGTCGTTCGCCAGAACCGAACGGTCGGGATGCTGCCCAGCCCGACCAGCGGATCGCGGATCGGGTGGCCAGCCGAGATCCTGGTCGCCGCTGCCGCCGCCGTCGTCGGGTTCGCGGCGCACGGCCTCGGGGCGGCGGCCGGCGGACCGCCGCTCGCCAGTGCGGCCGGGTTCGCGGTAGCGACCCTGGCGGTCGTCCCCGTGGCGACCGGTCGCGACGTGATCCGGGTCGGGACCGGACTCGTCCTGCTGCTGGACGCGGCGCTGCTCGTGCGCTGCGCCCTGGGCGGCACTCCTGGCGACCTCGAGCAGCTCCTTGCCGCGGGCATGCTCGTGGTGGTGGCCGGCGCGGCCGCGGCCCTCGCCGCGAATGCGCGCGCCGACGGGGCGGGCGGGTTCGCCTTCTCGGACCCGACGACGGCTCGCGGGCGGCGCGAGCCGGACGCCCACCCGCTCGACCCGGGTTGACGACGACGCCCCCATGACGCTGCTCCCCTTCGTGCTCGTCACGAGTGTCGGGGCGGCCATCGCACTCCTCGTCCGGCGCAACGAGTGGCTGGCGATGGCCAGCTCGATGGTGTGTCTCGTCGCCGCGGTCGTCACCGCGCTGATGATCCGGCCCGGCGAGATCCTCATGGTCGGCGGGAGCGGCGTCGCCACGACCGAATACCTGCGCCTCTTCCTCGTGCTCGGGGCCGTCGCCGGGCTCCTGCTGGTCGTGGTCGGCGAGGCCGTCGGCAGCCGGCGGGATGCGCCGGCGGTGACGCTCGGCGTCCTCGCGACCTCAGCCCTGGCGCTGTCCCTGCCCGACCCGCGGCTGGCCGTCCTCGCCGCGACCGCGGGGGGCGGGTTCGGTGCGCTCGTGACGCTGGTCTCGACGGGCGGCCGGGGCGCCTCGACCGTTGGCATCCGCGTGCTCCGGGCAACGGTCGTCGCCGGCACGATGGCAATCGCGGCGACCGCCTGGATCGGTCGCGACCTGACTGATCTCGCCGCCCAGCCGGTCGTCTTCGGCCTGGCCTACCTGGCGTTCGCCATCGCCGTGGCGATCCGCTTCGGGGCGATCCCAGCGCACGCCTGGGCGGCACGACTGACCGACACCGTCCCCGAATCGACGCTGCCGCTGGTGACGGCCTGGGCCCCGGCCGCCTTCGCCATCGTTGCCCTCGCCTGGGCGGACGCCTCGATCGCTCCGCTGGGCGCGGACATCGACCTGGGCTCGGTGCGCGTCGTCGTGCTCGCGATCGCGACCGCGTCGATCGTGCTCGCCTCCGTCGCGGCGTTCATCCAGGACGATATCGAGCACGTCGTCGGCTACGCGATCATCGGCGATGCCGGCGTCGTGCTCCTGGCGGTGGCGGCACTCGATCCCGAGGCCTGGGCGCCGGCCCGGACCTGGATCCTCGTGTTCGTCATGGCGCGGAGTGCCTTCGCGGCGTGGGCCGCGGCGACCCGGACGACGTTCTCCACCGGGCGGGTCGCGGACCTTCGAGGTTGGGCGATCCGGTCGCCGTCCCTGGCCGTGATCCTGGTCCTGGTCATCGTGGCCAGCATCGGCCTGCCCGGACTCGCGGCGTTCGATGCGCGCGGCTCGATCGTGCACCTGGCCATCGATGGGCCGCTCGGGGTGCTGGTTCTGCTCGGGACCCTTTCGCCACTCGCCTACTACGGCCGCCTGCTGGTGGTCGGCGCAACGCGTCCCGCGGAGGGCCGCGGGAGTGCCGTCGCCTGGCGACCGGTCGTATCGCCGCTGGATGTCACGGACGTTCGGCGCTGGCTGCGCCGGACCTGGTCCGACAACCTGACCCCGACCGCGACGGCCGGCGCGGCGTTGCTGGCGATCCTGGCCCTGGCCGTGTCGTCCGGCGCGTTCGGCGCCTCCAGGGCTGCCGCCGGCCTGCCGCCCACGCTCGAGGTGAGCACGGAGTCATTCGCCCCGGGCGTACCGGAGGTGCCGGTCGGCTCGGACGCGCCATCGGCGCCCCCGGTCGATGGCGAGCCGAGCGCCTCCCCGGTCGAGGGTGGGCCAAGCGCGTCCCCGGTCGAGGGTGAGCCAAGCGCGTCCCCGGTCGAGGGTGAGCCGAGCGCGTCCCCCGCTCCCTGACGTCGGCCTATTCGGCCGGGGCCAGCACCCATCGGTCGACGTCGCGCTCGTAGTCGAACAGCTCCGCGTCGGCGAACCACAGCGCGAGCTCCGCGCTCGCCGCCTCGGGCCCGTCGGAAGCGTGGACGATGTTCTGGGCCGTCTCGAGCGCGTAGTCACCCCGGATGGTGCCCGGCGCGGCCTCATGCGGCCGTGTGGCGCCGTTGATCGCCCGGACGACCATGATCGCGTTCGGTCCCTCGAGGGCGAGCGCCACGAGGGGCGCCGACACGATGAAGTCGACCAACCCGCCGAAGAACGGCTTTTCCCGGTGCGCGTCGTAGTGGCGTTCGGCCAGGGGACGGTCGACCTGCACGAGCTTCAACCCGACGACCTTCAGCCCCCGCTCCTCGTATCGATCGAGGATGCGGCCGATCAGCTGGCGCTGCACGCCGTCGGGCTTGATGAGGACGAGGGTGCGTTCGGTCACGCGGGATCTCCTTCGGATGGGTCGTCGGTCGGATGGTCGGTCGAGTGCGGCAGTTCCGTGTCGACGCCGAGCGCTGCCGGCGGCGGCGACGCCGCGCCGCGCGCGGCTTCCGCGTAGGCCCGCTGGGCCTCGATCTCGCGGCCGACGAGCCGGTAGGCATCGCCGCGCACGAGCACGAGGTTCCGTTCGGTCCGGCCGGCGACGACGTCGAGCACGGCCGGCGCGAGGGCGGGCGCGACGCGCAGCGCGATCCCGAGCCGGACGGCCGCCTCATCGGGGTCGCCCGCTTCGAGCGCCGCCCGACCCAGGTCGAGCTCGAGGTCACCGGCCGGCAACTCGGGCGGCGCATCGGCCATCGACTGGGCTCGCGTCTCGGTCGCGAGCTGGGCGTCCATGTCGGGTTGAAGCTCGATGTCGGGTTGAGCGTCGGTCTCCGCCTGGTCCTGGACGTCGGCTGCCCGGTCGGCTGCCGTGTCCGCGTCCGCATCCTCCTCGCGTTCCGCCGCCTCCCACAGGCCCACCGTGGGGGCGTCGGCCGCGTCATCGAGCATCGCGCCCGACTCGCCGGCGACGTCGCTCGCGGCAGCGATCGCCGCAGCAGCCTCCGCATCCGCGGCCGAAGACGCATCGAGCTTCGGATGCGGGAGCGACGAGTTCAATCTGCGTGGTGGGTCGAACATGGTCGTCGGCGACGGCGGTGGCGCCGCGGCGTCGGGCGGCCACACGCCGGCGCGCGGCATCCCGGCGAAGATCGCGTCGATGGTGCCGGCGGCCGCTGCCAGCGCCTTGTCGGCGAGCCGTCGTGCTTCGGTCGGACGGCCCCGGGCTGCCGCGGCCTCGGCCGCCACGACGAGGGCCAGGAGCGGGCCTTCCTCCTCGTCCAAGGCGGCGACTGCCGCTTCGCCCGCCCCGGCGATATCGCCCGTCCGCCAGCGCGCCTCGGCCAGGTCCACGAGTCCGTCCTCGTCGAGCGCGTCCTGGCCGGCGAGAGTCTCGAGCTCGGCGCGAGCGAGGGCCAGCGAGCCCAGGCGCAGGTGCAGGCGCGCCAGGACCAGGTCCGGATGCCGGGTCGCGATCCCGTCCGCGTCGACCGCGCTCATCTCAGGAGGGCAACCGCAGGTGCCGCTCGAGCCCGCGCAGGTAGCGCGCCGGGGCGACGGCGGCGAGGCGCAGGCCGTCGTCGCGGATCAGGTCGCCCGCGACCCGGGCGATGTCCTCGGCCGTGACTGCCTCGATCGCGGCCAGTGCCTCGTCAAGCGTGAGGACTCGATCGTGGAGCGCCTCCTGGCCGCCGATCCAGGAGGTGACGTGGCGGGTCTCGTCCATCCGCAGCTCGAGCCCGCCGGACAGGTAGCGCTTCGCCTTCTCGAGCTCCTCGGGCGGGACGAGCTCGTCCCGCAGGCGCACCAGCTCGTCGAGGATGGCGCCGAGGGCCTCGCGCAAGCCCGCCGGGTCCACCCCGGCCGAGATCTCGATCGCGCCAGCGTCCGCGTAATCGACGAGCCCCGAGCCGATGTCGTAGGCCAGACCGCGCTCCTCGCGGACGGACAGGAACAAGCGGCTGCTCATCCCGTCGCCGAGGATGCCGTTGAGCAACGCGAGGACCCAGCTGTCGGGGTGGTCGCGGCGCAGGGCGGGAAGGCCGACGACCAGCTGCGCCTGGGCAGTCTGCCGCTTCCCGAGCCGAGCCCGCTCGCCGGCGGGCAGCATGGGCGCCGGGTCGAAGCCCGGGATCTTGCCGTTGCCGGTGCCGAACGCCGCGGCAGCGAGTTCGACCGCCTGCGCGTGGTCGATGTCACCGGCCACCGCCACGACCGTGTTGGCCGGCCGGTAGGTCGTGGCCCAGAAGTCGCGGATCGTGGTCTCCGGCAGCGCCCGGATTCCCGGCTCGTCGCCGCAGATCTCGCGGCCGAGCGGCCCGTCGCCGAACAAGGCGGTCTGGAATAGCATCTGGGCGTACTCGGCGGGGTCGTCCTGGTAGGAGCGGATCTCTTCGATGATGACGTTCCGCTCGCCCTCGATCTCCTTCTTGTCGAGGACCGGCCGGACGATCAGCTCGCCGAGCACGTCCATCGCGCGCGGGGCCTCGCGGCGCGGGACGCGGACCCAGTAGACCGTCGATTCGCGGTCCGTCGCCGCGTTGAACGATCCACCGACGCCCTCGATCGCCTCGCTGATCGCCCGCGTCGACGGGTACGCCTTCGTGCCCTTGAAGGTGATGTGTTCCATGAAATGGGCGACCCCGGCCTCGGACGCGGATTCCAGGCGCGAACCGGCCAGGACGTACGCCGCGATGGAGACCGAACGCGCCCCGGGCAACCGGGAGCTGATCACGCGCGGCCCCGCGGGCAGCGCGGTTCGTTCGAACATCGCGGCCGATGGTACAGGAACACGAACGGCGCCCCGGTCCGGTCAGCCGGAACCGGGGCGCCGTTGCCTTGGCGAGGGTCTGGGTCGGTCAGGCGGGCGCCACCTGTCCGATCGTCGGGAGGAACGCCTGGAGGAAGAACACGAGGAAGGCGATCGAGACGACCCACATCAGCGGATGGATCTCGGCGACCTTGCCGCGCGCGAGCTTGATGACGACCCAGCTGATGAACCCCGCACCGATGCCGACCGTGATGTCGTAGGTCAGCGGCATGAGGATCATCGTCAGCAGGGCCGGCACGCCGTCCTCGACGTCGGCGACATCGATGTCCTTGATCTGCGTGAACATCAGATAGCCCACGAGCACGAGCGCCGGCGCGGTCGCGACCGCCGGGACGATGCCCGCGAGCGGCGCCAGGAAGATGGCCAGCAGGAACAGCACGCCCGTGACGATCGAGGTGAAGCCGGTGCGGCCACCTTCGGCCACGCCCGCGGCGCTTTCGATGTAGGTCGTATTGGAGCTGATGCCGGCCACGCCACCCACGACCGCAGCGACGCTGTCGACGAGCAGGACCTTGCCGACATCCGGCACCGAACCGTCCTCGTTCGCGAGTCCGGCCTCGGCCGCGACGCCGGTGACCGTGCCCATGGTGTCGAAGAAGTCGGTCAGCATGACCGCGAAGATCGTCAACGCCGCGACGCCCGGGCCGAGCACGGACCAGACGTTGCCGATGTCGAACTGGAACAACGTGGTGAAGCTGGGGGTCGCCGTGAAGTTCGGCGGCACGCTGGCCACACCGAGGACGAGCGACACCGCCGTGATGACCAGGATCGAGATGATCAGCGCGCCGCGCAGCTTCGCCACCCACAGGATGATCGTGAGCAGCAGGCCGAGCAGGAAGACGAACTGCGACATGGTCGTCGGGAAGACCGGACCGACCACCGGGACGCCGCCGACCGGCGTCGCGATGAAGCCGCCGTTGACGAACCCGATGAACAGGATGAACAGCCCGATCCCGACGCCGATGGCCCGCTTGAGCGCGAGCGGCACCGCGTTCATCACGGCCTCCCGGAAGCCGACCAGGACGAGCAGGGTGACCAGGATGCCTTCAAGGACGATGACGCCCATCGCACCGGCCGGCGACAGGCCGCGCGCGGTCAGCGAGAAGGCGACGATCCCGTTGATCCCGAGACCGGCGGCCAGCGCCAGCGGGTAGTTCGCGACGGCGCCCATCGCGATGGTCATGATCCCGGCGATGAGCGCCGTGCCCGCGGAGACGGCGGCGATGCCCGCCGGATCGAGCTTGAAGCCCGCGCCGAGGATGCTCGCGTTCACGAAGATGATGTAGGCCATGACGAAGAACGTCGTCAGGCCGGCGCGCACCTCGGTCGCGAGGTTCGTGCCGCGCTCTTCGAACTTGAAGTAGTCGGCGATCGCGCCGCCACCGCCGCCACCGCCTCCGCCAACGACGGGACGGTCCTGGACGTCGTCCACCTGCTCCTATCCCTCCTTGCCCTCGACCGCGCGCCGAACCGCTTGGGCGGGCTCGGACCGCGCCGTGGTTCGCTTCTCGATCGACCTTCTCGGGTCGATCGTGCCCCCCGCTGTTGCCGCCGGCGCCTCACCGCTCCGGCGTCCCGGATCCGCTACTCGTCCTCGTGGGCGTCGAGGCCGAGCAGCTCCATCTGGACGAAGTCCGACGTGTCGAATTCGAGCTGTCGCGGCGCGAACGGCGAGACGTCCTCGCCTCCGGCGCCGATCGGCGCGAACTCGACGATGACCCGCTCGTCACCCTGGACGAGCACATATTCGAGGAGCTGGTCGGGGCGCGTCTCGAACTCGAGATGCTCGAAGGAGTCGATGTTGAGGGTGATCGCCAGGGGCGTGAAGTAGGTCGACGTGTCGGGCGCGTCGGTCACGATGCGCTCGACCCAGCCTGTGCCATGGGCGATGACCTCGCGGCCGCGCAGGTAGCGGTACGTGACCGTCTGCTTGAGCAGGGGCCGCAACAGGTGGAGCATGTCCGAGGGACTCGAAACAACGCCCTGGTTCACGAAGAACTTGGCAGCCGGCGGGGTCGACACGGGGGGTCTCCTCGGGGGCGCGGAGGACGTTGCGCCGCTGGGGTTCGGCGGACGTCCGCGATGGTACCGCATGGCCACGGCCGCGGCGACCCTGATTCCACGCCCACGACCGCGATTCGGCCGCCGCGTATCATCGCGGCCATGCTCCTCGCCATCGACATCGGCAACACGAACGTCACCATCGGCCTGCTGCGCGGCGGCCGCCTGGTGGCCACGCGCCGGGCGGCGACCGTCGCGCGCGCCACGGCCGATGAGCTGGAGCTCCTGCTCGATGGCCTGCTCCGGCTCGACGACGCCGCGTTCGGGGACGTCGAGGCGATCGCCTGCGCGTCCGTCGTGCCGGCGCTGACCGCCCACGTCGAGCTCATCGCCCTGCGCCGGGAGCGGCCACTGACGCTGGCCACGGCAGGGATCGTGCCGCTGGCCGTGCGGGTGGACCGGCCGGGCGAGGTCGGGGCCGATCGCCTCGTCAACGCGCTCGCCGCCGCTCGGCTGTACGGCACGCCGGCCGTCGTGGTCGATTTCGGGACGGCGACGACGCTGGACTGCGTGGCCACCGACGGCGCCTATGTCGGTGGCGCGATCGCACCCGGCCTCGAGCTGGGGCTCGAGGCACTCGCGGCCCGGACCGCCAAGCTGCCACGGATCGAGCTGCGCGCCCCGGACCGCGCGATCGGGCGGGACACGGTCAGCGCCATGCAATCCGGCACGATCTTCGGGTACCAGGCGCTAACGACCGGGCTGCTGCGCCGGGTCCGCACGGAACTGGCCGATATCGCCGGCATCGAACCGCGCGACGTGAAGGCGATCCTGACCGGTGGGCTGTCCGCCGCGCCGTGGGCCGCCGACCTCGAGGGCATCGACGCGATCGACCCAGACCTGACCCTCAAGGGCCTCGCCATCCTGCATGCCGAGGTCGCCGGCGGGGAACGCCTGGAGCTCGGCCTGCCGTGACGGACGCGGCGGGCGAGGGTCGCCTCGCCGGGCGCCTCATCGCCCTCGGCGTCACCGGCTCGATCGCGGCGTACAAGGCCGTGGAGCTCCTTCGGCTGCTGCGCGCCGAGGGTGCCGACGTCGCCGTGATGCTCAGCCCGGCCGCCACCCGGTTCGTCGGTCCGCTCACGTTCGCGGCCCTGTCGCGCCACCCGGTCGAGACCGACCTCCTCGAATTGCTCCCGGACGGTCGGATCGGGCACATCGTCGTCGCGGACACGGCCGATGCGATCGTGGTCGCCCCGGCCACCGCGCATTTCCTGGGCGCCATGGCCAACGGACTCGCTGGGGACGTCGTCACCGCCACGGTGCTCGCCTCCCCCGCCCCGGTCGTCGTAGCCCCGGCGATGGACGGCGACATGTGGACGCACCCGGCGACGCGGGCGAACGTCGCGCGGCTGCGCGACGACTTCGGCTACCGGATCGTGGAGCCGGCCGACGGGGAGCTCGCCTCGGGACAGTCCGGGATCGGTCGGCTCGCGGACCTTGGGGACATCGTCGAGGCGGTCGTCGCGGCCGTGGGCAGCAGCCCGGTCCGGGCGCCGGACGCCAGCCGCCGCCCGCCCCTCGTCGCCGGGCCGCGCGATGCCGACCTCACCGGCCGCCACATCGTGGTGAGCGCAGGCGGGACCCGCGAGGCGATCGATCCGGTGCGTTTCATCGGCAATCGATCGACGGGCCGCATGGGCGCCGCGGTTGCAGGCGCAGCCCTCGACCGGGGGGCGCAGGTCACGGTCGTCGCCGCCAACGTCGAGGTCCCGCTGCCCGACGGCGCCGAGGTCGTCCGCGTCGAGTCGACCGCCGACCTCCGGGCGGCGCTCCTGCGCCTCACCCACCGGCCCGACGGCGCGGCCGGCTTCGACGCCCTGGTCATGGCCGCGGCCGTTGGCGATTTCCGGCCGGCGAAGGCCGCCGACCGGAAGCTCGAGCGTGGCGCCGGGCTGACCCTCGAGCTCGAGCCGACCCCCGACGTCCTGGCCCAGATCGCTCGCATCGTGCGCGGCACGGACAGCAATGGCGATCCCACCGCCGAGGCCGTGGTGCCGCGGCCGTACCTGGTGGGCTTCGCCGCCGAGACCGGCTCGCTCGACCGGGCGTTCGACAAGCTGCGCCGGAAGGGCGTCGACCTGCTGGTCGCCAACGACGTGGCCGAGGCGGGATCCGGGTTCGGGACGGAGA
>JAXDKY010000109.1:0-4742 GCA_034666885.1 Chloroflexota bacterium | reverse complement strand
AGCTGATCTTCACGAGCGGCACGACCGGCACGCCGAAGGGCGTGATGCTGACCCACGACAACGTCGCCGCCTCGATCGAGTCGTTCCATCGCATCGTCCCACCGATGGACCACCGGCTGGTGTCGGTGCTGCCGCTGTCGCATCTGCTCGAGCAGGCGGTCGGGCTGTACTACGCCCTCGATGTCGGCGCGCATGTCCTGTACGTGCGCAGCCGGAACCCGCGCGTCATCTTCGATTCGCTGCGCGAGCACCGGGTGACCTCGATGGTCGTCGTGCCCCAGGTGCTCGACCTCTTCTGGAGCGCGGTCGAGCGCGAGGTCGACAAGCGCGGCCGTCGCGCGACGGTCGATCGACTTCGGGGGATCGCCCGCCATCTGCCGTTCGCGGCGCGACGACTTCTGTTCCGATCCATCCACCAGCAGCTCGGGGGGCACCTCCGGCTGTTCCTCTCGTCCGGCGCGTTCCTGCCGCCCGCCCTCCAAGGCGCATGGGAGGACCTCGGCGTGACGGTCCTGCAGGGCTACGGAGCGACCGAGACGGGCACTGGGGCGTGCACGACGCTCGACGACCACGGGCCCGGCACGGTCGGGAGGACGCCCGAGGGCATCGAGATGCGCATCGCCGAGACCGGCGAGGTCCAGTTCCGCGGCCGGACCTTGTTCGCTGGCTACTGGAACGCGCCCGAGCTGACGGCCGCGGCGTTCTCGGACGACGGCTGGTACCAGACCGGCGACCTCGGCCATCTCGATCCGGAGGGGCGGCTCATCCTCAGCGGCCGGATCCGGGACATGATCGTGCTGCCGAACGGCTTCAACGTGTACCCCGAGGACATCGAGAACGCCCTCCGCATCGCCGGGGTGCGCGACGCGGTGGTCGTCGAGACCCAGCCCGGGCGGATCGAGGCTGTCGTCCTGGGGCTCGAAGGCGAAACGGCCGAGGCGACGGGGGCAAGGGTGGATGCCGCGGTGAAGGCGGCCAACCGCACGCTCGGCCCGAACCAGCGCGTCGCTGGCTGGCGGCAGTGGCCGACCGCGGACTTCCCTCGGACGCACACGCTCAAGATCAAGCGCGACCCGGTGCGCCGCTGGACCGCAGGAGAGGCGTTGGAGTCGGTCGCCAAACCGGCCTAGGACGGGATCGGCACCCCGACGCCCAACGTCTCCAGGGCGGGCTGGATCTCCGGTTGCCGCTGATCCGTGACCCCTTCGGGCACCCATGAGTACAGGACCACCGTCGAGCCGACCAGCCGCATGACGTGCCTCGTCCCGAACGGCGTCTGGACGCGGGCCGGACCGGTCGCGAGATACGCGGCCTGGTCAGTGGCCGCCTCGGCCGCGGCCGTTGGATCCGGGAACTCGTAGACGACGATGAAGCCCTCGCTCGGCGCGTCCGGCAGGATGACCTGGTAGACGGCCCGCGGCGCGGTCGTGAAGGTCAGGTCTTCCGCGGGACGGAAGGGCACTTCCGTATCCTGGAGCACCAGGTTGTGCTCGCCGAGGACCCGCACGAGCTCGGCGCGGGTCTGGGCGGCCGCGGTTCCCGCCGTCACCGCCGGCCCGAGCGAGCCTGCGGGGAAGCTCGCCACCGACAAGCCGCCCGGTGCGCATGCGGCGACGGCCAGGCCGGTCGTGGCCACGACGATGGCCGCTGCGACGACCCCGCGGATCCGCGCTCGAAGCCGCGTCAACCCGGCGGCCAGTCGAACGGCCGACCACCCATCAGGTGGATGTGCAGATGGTCGACGGTCTGGCCACCCCAGCGTCCGACATTCGAGATGAGCCGATACCCGTCGTCCGCGATCCCCTCCGATCGCGCGAGGTCCGCGGCCACCCGGAACATCCGTCCGAGTAACGGCCCGTCCGCGTCGGTCAGGTCGAGCGTCGACGGGATGTGCTGGCGCGAGATGAGCAGGATGTGGGTCGGGGCTCGCGGTGCGATGTCGCGGATGGCGAGGACGAGCTCGTCCTCGTACAGGCGGGTGGCCGGCATCTCGTCGGCGGCGATCGAGCAGAAGATGCAGGCGGCGGACATCGGGGCTCCTCCCTCGCTCATAGCGATGGCTTCGTGCTCATGAGGAAGCCGATCATCCCGACCAGGGCCGCCATCAGATAGGACACGTAGCGCTGGCGCCTCGCCCGATCCTTCCAGGTCGCGTCGTCCGCGGCGGCCTTGATCCCGACCAGCCGTCGCAGGTTCGGTCGCTGGATGAAGAACGCGATGCCGAGGTTGACGAAGTAGATCAGGAGTGCGACCAGCAACCACGGTTGCCCGAACAGCTGCGGCCCGATGATCGACACCAGGCCAAGGCCGGTCAGCGCCAGCCCGGCCCCGATGACGATCGTGCCGTGCGATTGCGCCCACAGGAGCGATCTGACGACCCCGCTGTCCGAATCGACCGTCGCGCGCCGGGTGCGCAGGGTGAACGGCAGCAGGATCGATGGCAGGAACAGGCCGATGGCGAGACCGATGTGCACGAGGAGGATGATCGGCAGGAAGGTGGCGGGCATCGGCCCGATTGTAGGGTGGCCGGTGTCCGAAGGCGGCTATTGCGGTCGGATCGCCGTGAGCGCGACCCATTCACCCTCGGCCGAGCGTCCGCGGATCGCCAGGCCGGCCGCCTCGAACGCGGCAGCGACCTCCCCCTCGCGATCGATGAAGATGCCAGACGCCAGCAGCGTCCCGCCCGGGCGCAGCTCATCCCGCAGGGCGGGGGCGAGCGGCACGAGCACGCCAGCGATGAGGTTGGCGAGGACGACGTCGTAGGGCGGCTGCTCGCTGGGCAGGCTGCCAACGCGCGCCCGGATCCGACGCGTCGATCGATTGCGGCGCGCGTTCGCGAGGGTCGACTCGATGGCGATCGGGTCGGTGTCGACGCCGTACGCATCGGTCGCCCCGAGCTTCAGGGCGGCGATGGCCAGGATCCCGGAGCCGCAGCCGACGTCGAGCACGCGAGCTCCCTCCACGTCACCCCGGTCCGCCAGGTCCTCGAGCGCGGCCAGGCACAGCCGCGTCGTCGGGTGGAGTCCCGTCCCGAATGCCATGCCTGGGTCCAGCGCGAGCACGACGTCGTCCGGTTCGCGCCGATGGCGCCGCCAGGTCGGGCGGATGACGAGCCGCCGGCCGATACGCAGGACGGGGAAATAGGCTTTCCACGCCTCGGCCCAGTCCTCCTCGTGGACGATCCGGGTCCGGAGGTCGCCGATGGTTCGCAAACTGAAGGCCTGGAGGTGGCCGAGGGCCTCGGCGGTGGCGGCAGCAGCGCCCTCGGCCGCGGACGCGTCGCGCGCGGGCACGTACCCGCGAACCACCGCTGGCCTGGTCGGGTCGATCTGCGCCCCGAGCCCCTCGTCGACGAGGTCGAACGCGGGCTCGACGGTCGTGCCCCCACTGGCCACCCGGCCGAGGATCTCGCTGACCGCCTCGACCGCCTCGAGGTCCGCCTCGACCGAGAGCTCGAGCCACGCCCCCGTCCCGGCGCCGGCCCCCGGCGTCGATGTCACCTACAGGCCGAGCTTTTCGCGGATCCCGCCGGTGCCCCCGACCGCCTCGCCGGCATCGTTCGCGTAGGCCTCGAGCGATTCGCGCTGCTTCTTCGAGAGCTTGGTGGGCACCACGACATCGACCAGCACGTGGAGGTCGCCGCGCGTCCCGGCGCGACGAAGATGGGGCACGCCCTTGCCGCGCAGGCGGATCTCCGTGTCGGGCTGGGTGCCGGGCTTGATCTCGACATCCTCGTCACCGTCGACGGTGGGCACGGTCAGCCGCGTGCCGAGGGCGGCCTGGGCGATCGACACCTTGGCCTGGTAGTACAGCTCCGTGCCGTCGCGCTTGAGCGAGGCGTGCGCGCTGACATGCACCGCGACATACAGGGATCCGGCGGGCCCGCCGCGCGGGCCGACCTCGCCCTCGTTGGTGAGCCGGATCTGGTGGCCCTCGTCGATGCCGGCGGGGATGGTCACCCGGAGCGACCGCTTGCGCTCGGTCCGGCCATCGCCACGGCACGTCTCGCACGGAGTCTCGACGACCTTGCCCTCGCCATGGCAGCGCGGGCAGGCGCTGACGTTGACCATCTGGCCGAGCATCGTCTGGCGGACGCTACGGATCTCGCCGCGACCATCGCACTGCGGACACGTCGTGGCCTCGGTGCCGGGCTTGGCCCCGCTGCCGGCGCAGGTCTCACAGCGGCCCAGGACCCGGAACTCGATCTCCTTCTCCGTGCCGTGGACCGCTTCCTCGAAGGTGATCCGCAGGTCGTAGCGCAGGTCCGCGCCCGGCTGCGGGCGGCCCCGGCGAGCCGAGCTGCCACCGGCCGCACCGCCGAAGAAGGCGTCGAAGATGTCGCTGAACCCGCCGAACCCTTCGAACCCGGCGCCCGGGCCGCCGGCACCACCGTCCACGCCGGCGCGCCCGAACGTGTCATAGCGCTGACGGCGCTCCGGGTCGGACAGGATCTGGTAGGCCTCGCTGGCTTCCTTGAAGCGGGCCTCGGCCTCGGGATCCTTGTTGACGTCCGGGTGCCACTGCTGAGCGAGCTTGCGGTAGGCGCGCTTGATCTCGGCGTCAGTGGCGCCGCGCTCGACACCGAGCACCAGGTAGAGGTCGCGTTCCGTGGTGGCCATCGAACGCGAAGTCTACGAGAGGCCGGGCGGAGGCGCGGCCGAGCGTGCTCGGGACGTGCTCGGGGCGCGGCATCGTCTGTCACGCGACGCCACAAGGTCGACGTAGTCAAGGCATGTGCGCCA
>JAXDKY010000108.1:0-10177 GCA_034666885.1 Chloroflexota bacterium | reverse complement strand
TCGTGAAGCCGGAGGCTGGCCGTGTTTTCGGCCATGACGCCGGCGAGCAGCGTCCAGAAGCCAGCTTCCTCTGACGCCGGGATGATCGCCTCGAGGAGCGCTCGGCCGACGCCCTGCCCGCGGGCCTCGGCCGCGACATACACGCTCTCCCAGGCGACGCCGCTGTAGACGCGGCGTGCGGAATAGGCGGTCAGCGCCACCCAGCCCAGGAGGGGGCCCGCTTTGGTGCGGCGTGCCACGAGCCGGCAATCCGAGCGGTGAGATCGATCGAAGTGGTCCCAGTCGGGCGCGTCACGCTCGAGGGTCGCGTCGCCCGTCGCGATGCCCTCGACGTAGATCTGGCGGACGGCGGGCCAATCGGCGGGCGCCATCGGCTCGATGCGCATGGCGCCGATGATGGACCGGCCACGAGCCGGGCGCCAGCGTCGGACCTACGCTCCGACGGGCACCGTCAGCGCCACGGCCAGGCCCTGGTCCACGGTCCCGGTCACGGTCCCCAGCTGCTCGGTCACGCCGTCGCTGAAGACCATGTCGCGCTCGAGGCTGACCTGTTGGAGGTTGCTCACGCTCTGCTCGTAACCAGTGGTGGCGTAGACCGCGTCGCAGGTCTCCTTGGGCAGCGCGACCTGCGACGTGGCGATCTTGTTGGTCTCATCGGTCGCCATCTCGAGGCTCGGGTAGACCTCGAAGTGGATGTGCGGCCAGCGGCCCGAATAGCAGGCCGGAAAGATGCTCTGGAACGTCACGAGGCCGTTGTCGTCGGCGGCCTGCACGCCCCGCAGGTAGTTCTCGTTGGCGGCGGCCTGCGAGTAGAGGGAGTAGTTGCCACCCTGGTCGCAGTGCCACACGTAGACCGCCGCGCCGGCCAGCGGGGCGCAGTCGGCGCCCGAATCCTGGATCTTCAGGTTGATCGTCAGTGGGACGCCCGTGGCGACGGTCGTCGAGGAGCCGAAACTCGGGCGGATGTCCTTGCGGACGACGCCGCTGTCGGCGAGGACGTTGGGTCCGTTCGAGCCATCGCCCGGGAACGGCCCCGCGGTCTCCTCGGGGATCACGGCGCAGCTGGCGTCGGTCGCAGCGGTGCCGGCGGCGCTGGCGCCTGCCGAAGCGCCGGTCGTCGCCCCGCTCGGGCCGCAGCCGATGATCGTGAACAAGCCGGCGTTCAAGCCGGCGAAACCAAGACCCTTCAGGACCTGGCGGCGGTCGAGGGTCGAGAGGTCGAAGACGAGACCGCGGTCGTGGTCCTCGAGCTCGCGCTCAGGATGGAGGTGGACGAGGGTGTCGGTCATCGCTGGAGCTCCTAGGCTGCCGCCGGGGGTCGCGGTTCTCCGAACCTAGGCAGCCTACCTGAGGGTTTGCTGAGAGCCGGGACGGGCAACGACCGGGCTGCGCAGGCGCCCCAGGCGCTCGACCTCCAGCACGACCTCGTCGCCGGGCTCGAGGTAGCGGCCCAGGGTCTGGTCGCGGATCTCGAGCAGGCAGCCCGTGCCGACGGTGCCCGACCCGATCAGCTCGCCGGGTCGCAACCGCACGTCCGCGGAGGCCCGGGCCGCGATGTCGGCGAGGCCGTGAACGGCGTCCGACCACCGCCCGCGCGACGTCTCGACGCCGTTGACCGACGCCGTCATGGCCAGGTCGTAGCCTCGTCCCG
The DNA here is from genome assembly GCA_034666885.1 of Chloroflexota bacterium. Taxonomy (GTDB): domain Bacteria; phylum Chloroflexota; class Limnocylindria; order Limnocylindrales; family CSP1-4; genus SPCO01. Next base: position 8,526 of record JAXDKY010000108.1, on the reverse strand, counting down.
AGCGCGCGTCCTCGAGCTCATCCGGCGTCACCAGCCACGGCCCGAACGAGCTCGCGAAATCCTTGCCCTTCGCCGGCCCGAGCCGGACCGACGTCTCGTCGCGCTGGAGGTCGCGCGCCGACCAGTCGTTGAAGATCGTGTAGCCGCCGATCGCCTCGTCGGCGCGGTCCGGGGTCAGGTCGCGGGCCGGCGTGTCGATGAGGGCCGCGACTTCGAGCTCGTAGTCGAGCTCCTCCGAGCCGCCCGGCGCCCAGACCGCGTCGCCGGGCCCCCGGATCTCCGACACGTTCGAGAAGTAGAAGACCGCCAGTCGATACCAGGCCTCGGGGACCTCGCCGCCCCGGCGATCCCACATCGTGCGGACGTGGCCTTCGAATCCGTAGCCGTCGCGGACGGACGGCGGTGCCAGGACCGGCGAGCCGAAGACCAAGTCGGCGTCCGACATGACCGCGTCGTCATCGTCGCTGCGGACCTCGAAGCCCTCGAGGAGGTCGCCCAGCGCCGCGACCCGGAGCCCGCGCCCGAGGTGATCGTCGAGGGTCGTCACGGGCTGGCGATGGAGCACCGAGTCGTGCGCTCGTTCCGGCCGCGCGGCGACGGCCCGGCGCCTGGCCACCTCGAGGTCGAGCCACGTCGACCCGTCGACATCGAGCGCGGCGGCGACGCGCCACGGCGCACCGGCCGGTGCGTGCCGTTCCCGGTTGTGGGCCAGTCGCATCGCGCCGCGCCGTCCGGGTCAGCCCGGCTCGAAGGTGAGCGGGATGCTGCCGTGCGTGACCAGGCGGCCATCGACGAGTGCCCACCCTCCAACGTCAGTCAGCGCCTTCAGGTAGTCGCCCTCGATCAGGCTGGCCGGCGGCTGGCACGCGATCTTGGTCGAGGCCAGCGACCCGATGTGGCCGTCGGGCGTGTAGATGCCGCGGAAGGTATTGCAGCCCGCGAAGCCCGAGACCGTGTCATCCGTGCCGAACCTGAGGGTCGGGACGATATGGGCGAAGTCGGCCGTCCCGGCCATCTCGACGAGCACCCACGAGCTGCCCGGGATCTCGACGCCTCCGCCGTCCGAGGGCGCGACCTCGGCGACGCCGGGCGCGGCCACCATCGCCACCGCTGCCGCGATCTCCAGCTGCCCGTCCTCCGTTCGCTGCCAAGCCGTCGCGCTGTTCAGCGCCTTCAGGAACAGGGCCTCGACGTCGGCGCCGGGGCCCGCGCACATCATCATCGTCGAGGCGACGTTGGTGATGCTGATCGATGAACCATCCGTCCGGTACGTGCCGGAATACTGATTGCAGCCGGAGTTCCCGCTCACCCGCCCGTCCGCGGAGAACGTCATGGTCGGCCGCGCCGGGCCGACCGTCGGCGCACCGGCGAGGGACGTGACGGTCCAGGACGTGTTCGCCAGGCCGGCGTCGCCGGGGCCGTCGCTCGCGCTGCCACCCGGGCCGGCCGAGCACGCGACGATGAAAAGGCACACGACGGCGAGGGCGGACACACGGACGATGGGAATACGCATATCGGAGGCTCCTGGTCGAGATCCGGCGATGGCGGCCTCAGCCGGGCTTGATGACCATCAGCCAGACGAGCAAGACCAGCCCGAGGGTTCCGACGGCGGTCAGGACGTCGGGTCGGCGCGTGTCGAGCATGCGCGCCAGCTCCGAACGGTCGATCGACGGGCCGCCATCCGGACCGCGCTCCTCGAGGGTCTTGCGCAAGCCCATGTAGTAGGGCGAACCGACCGACCACATGACGACCAGGACGACGATGAGCACCACGATCGATGCGATGACCCACGCGTTGCCCCAGAGATTCGCGTTCCAGGCGGCTCCGAGGCCACCGACGCCGAGCAACAGCAGCCCGATGTACATCGGCCCGACCGAAAGCTGGCCCAGCTTGAGGAGCGAGTCCACGACCGCCGGATCGCGCTCACCACGAAGGCGGAACGACATGAACACCGAGGCGCCGTGGGCGATCGCGAACACGACGAGTCCGAGCAGGTGGGCGAAGACGAACCACTGGTACATGAGCCCTCCCTCGCGGACGCTAAACGAGCTTTGAGGATACTGGCTCGGTTCGCAAGATTGAACGCCCGCGGCCCCGATGCGGCCATAGAGAGCGGACGGCGTCCCCGATGGGCGCCTCGAGGACGGATACGTGGACCGCGACCTCGTCGAATCGGCCCAGCATGGCGATCAGGCGGCATTCGTCGACCTGATCCGCGCACGCGTGGACCGGCTCTACGCGACCGCGCACCGGATCCTCCGCGACGTCGATCGTTCCGAGGATGCCCTGCAGGATGCGCTGGTGATCGCCTGGCGTGATCTTCGTGGGCTCCGCGATCCGGAGCGCTTCGACGCGTGGTTGCACCGGCTCGTCGTCCGCGAATGCATCGACCAGGCGACGCGTGAGCGCCGCCGCACCGCCAATCTGCGGATGCTGCCGGTCGAAGGACCCGCAGCCTTCGATGACCTGATGACCCTGGCCGACCGCGACCAGCTCGAACGCGGGTTCCGGCGGCTGTCGCCCGACCAGCGGGCGATCCTCGTCTTGCACCACTTCCACGGGTACGCCCCGTCCGAGATCGCCGAGACGCTCGGCATCGCGCCCGGGACGGCCCGTTCTCGACTCCACCACGCCCATCGCGCCATGCGCGCTGCCCTCGACGCAGATTCCCGTGTCGCCTTCGAAGGAGGTCGTTCCGCATGACCCGCGAACGCGACATCGAGCGTCTGCTGGATACCTGGTTCCGTGAAGGGCCGACCGAGGCCCCCGATCGCATCATCGATGCGGTCGCCGACCAGATCGGCCATCGGTCCCAGCGGCCTGCCTGGCGCCTCGACTGGAGGCACATCCACATGACTTCGACCTTTAAGCTCGCGACCGCCGTAGTGGCCCTCGCCCTCGTGGCCGTGGTCGGCTACACCCTCTTGCCAAAGTCTTCATCTGCCGATGGCAGCGCTGGCCACGGCTCCACGTCGATCGAAGGGACGTGGGTGACGACGTTCACGAAAGCGGACCTGGCGGCCTCACCGCTCCTGGCCGACCAAGCCGAGATCAACGACGGCAACTGGGGCAAGTGGACATTGACATTCCGGAACGGGCGCGTCAGCTACGTCCAAAGCAACAGCGTCGACGGCTCATTGAGCTCCGGCACCTTCACGACGGACGGTGACGCGCTCGTCATGGCCTTCAAGACTGGCGCGAACGCCGGCGAAACGTTCGGCTTCCGTTGGAGCACGTCCGGTGACGTGCTCACCTTCCGGCGTGACGCAGCCCTAGGGCCCGGCCCGACGCCATTCCTCGTCAGATCCTGGAGCCGTGCCTCCTGATAGGCGGACGGCGGAAGCCGACAAGCGTTGCGGCGGCAGCCTCGCCTAGAGGTTGCCGCGCTTCGCCTGTTCCCGTTCGATGGCCTCGAACAGCGCCTTGAAGTTACCGACGCCAAAGCCACGCGAACCATGCCGTTCGATGATCTCGAAGAAGAACGTCGGGCGGTCCTGGACGGGCCGCGTGAAGATCTGCAGGAGGTAGCCCTCCTCGTCGCGGTCGGCCTCGATGCCGAGCTCCTCGAGCGTGTCCATCGGCACGCCGACGTCGCCGACGCGGTCGGCCAGCGTCGCGTAGTACTCGTGCGGCAGGCCGAGGAACTCGACCCCGTTCTCGCGCAACTGCCGCACCGTGCCGACGATGTCCTCGGTGCGCAGCGCGATGTGCTGGCAACCGGGCGTGTGATACCAGTCGAGGTATTCCTGGATCTGGCTCTTCTTCTTGCCGGTCGCGGGCTCGTTGATGGGGAACTTGATGCGGCCGTTGCCGTTGGTCATGACCTTCGACATCAGGGCGCTGTAGTCGGTGTGGATGACCTTGTCGTCGTAGTGGATGAGCTGGGCGAATCCCAGGACGTCGCGATAGAAGTCGACGAAGGTGTCCATCTCGCCGAGCCCGACGTTGCCGACGCAATGATCGACTTCGAGGAGGCTCAGGCCCTGCGCCGCGCGCGGGGGTGACGCGATCTTGCGATAGCCGGGCGCGAACGCGCCGTGGTAGTCGCGGCGGTCGACGAAGGAGTGGAGCGTCTCGCCATAGGTCCGGATCGCCGAGCGGCGCAACGTGCCGTCCTCGCCGCCGTCGAGCTCGGTCGGCTCCATGGCCGACACGGCCCCTCGCGTCGTCGTCTCGCGCCAGGCCGATGCCACGTCCGCGACCGCGAACGCGATGTCGTGCACGCCGTCGCCATGCGCGCGGACATGCTCCGCGATCTCGCCGTCGGGGGTCAGCGGTGCGGTGAACACGAAGCGGATGCCGTTCTGGACCATGACGTAGCTGGCGCGGTCGCGGACCTTCGTCTCGAGGCCACTGAACGCGACAGGGGTGAAGCCCCATAGCGCGCGGTAGTAGGCCGCGGCCTGGCGGGCATTGCCGACCCAGAATTCGACGTGGTCGATCCCATCGATCGGCAGGAAATCGGCGGCCTTCGCGTACGCGTCGGCATCGACCCGGGCGCCCGCCTGGTTGGCGGCCCCACGGGACAGCGTCTCGGTCATCGCGCATCTCCGCTGCAGGCGGGTCCTGCCCCGGGTCCGCGGGCGCAGGCGCGCCGGCGGCGTCCGAGGCGTCGATCAGTGGCGCCATCGTACGCCGGGCGTGCCACACTGGCGACCATGCCGACCGAGCAGGAACGAGTCGCCGCCACCCGCGCTGCCTACGCCGGATTGCAGCCGCGCATCGCGGCCGGCGAACCGTGGCCGCTGGCCACCGAGTACGGGACCGAACCCGAGGCCTCGTGGGGCCCGCGCGAGGTCCTGGCGCACGTCGCGGAGATGCTGCCGTTCTGGCTGGGTGAGCTGGAGCGCGTCGTCGACGGCGTCGCTGGCGGCGGCACGACGCCATTCGGACGTTCCGCGGACGATCCGATCCGGATCGGCTCCATGGTCCGCGACCGAACGCTCCCGCTGCGGGTGCTCTTCGCCAGGATCGACGGCGGCCTTCGCGCCTGGGAGGATCGACTGGCCTCGCTGACGGACGACGAACGAGCGCGCCCCGGCCTGCACCCGAGGCTGGGCGAGCTGCCCGCGGCGGACATCCTGGAGCGCTTCGTGGTCGGGCACACCGAGGATCACGTGGCGCAGCTGGAGACGATCCTGGCGAACGGGAAGCGCACCGCCACCACCTGACCGACCGGCGCGCCGGTGCGCTGACCGCGACCTCCGGCTGCGCGAGCCAGTACCGATGGCCCATGGCTCGCTGGGTCCCTCCCCCCTACGTTGCTCATCCGGGGGAACGTAGTGCACCGTAATGGTGCTGAGGGACGCGATGAACGCACTCAAGTCGCAGACCTTCCGGATCGTGATGTTCCTGTCCGTCCTGGCCAGCTCCAGCCTCGTGCTGTCGGCCGGTCGGCGCTGGTTCTAAGCACCGGATCGTCGATCAACGGCTCGCGCTAGCGGGCCCAGATAGATCCTCGAGCGGTCGTCGCCAGACGGCCGCTCTTCGATTCCCGGCGGTCCGCCAGGACATGGCGGTCGTCCGTCGCAACGACCAGAGTCGCCGCGATGCCATCGCTGCCCGACATCGGTTCGAGCCTGCCCGAGGTGGTCCTGCGGACCGCCATCGTCTATCTCTTCCTCATCACCGCGCTCCGCCTTTCGGGCAAGCGCGAAGTCGCGCAGATGTCGGTACTCGAGCTGGTGGTCATCCTCGTCATCAGCGACGCGGTCCAGAACTCGATGGTCGGCAACAACACCTCGGTCTATGGCGGGCTCGTCGCCGTGCTGACGCTCCTGACGCTCGATTTCGTGCTTCGCTGGCTCGCCCGTCGGTCGAAGAAGTTCCGCAAGGCGATCGAAGGCGAGCCGAGGCTGCTCGTCCGCGACGGCCACCTGCTGCGGCACGCGATCGACGAGGAAGGCCTGGACATCGACGATGTACGAGCCGCCATCCGGGGGCACGGGCTGTCGCGCGTCGAGGACGTGCGGTTCGCGGTGCTCGAGACGGACGGCACGATCAGCGTGATCCCGCGCGACGATGGGTCGCCATCGAGGGGACGACCAGCCGACCGCAACAAGACGTGATGCTGAGGGCCGCCGCGGTGTTGCTGGCGGGGGCCATCGCGGTCGGTGGCTGCAGCAGCCCACTCCCTACCCGAACCGTCAGCATCGCCGGGACGCCGTGGTCCGTGTACGACGGCGGTGCGGACGGCATGCGCGGGTTGCCGGGCTTCGGCACGGCCGACGGGATGCTGTTCGACATGCACCAGGAGGTCGACCCGCGCGGCGTCGCGTTCACGATGGAGGGCGTCGACTTCCCGATCGACATCGCCTTCTTCGACGACGCGGGGATGGTCGTCAGCGTCACCTCGATGGCGCCGTGCGACGCCGCGCCCTGCCCGCTGTATCACGCACTCGACCCCTATCGCTGGGCCGTCGAGGCCCCGGTCGGGGCCTTCGGTGACCTGGCCCCACCCGATCTCCTGGTGATCGGCGGCGAGGACGTCCCGAGCGGCGGCTAGGGGGCCTCGATCGGCGGCTCGTCGAGGACGTGGGTCCGCAGGAACCGCAGGATCCGCTCGAACGCGTCGCGCCGATTCTCACGACGTTCCCAGCCGTGGCCCTCGTCGTCGTACCAGTGGACCTCGTGGACCTTGCCCTCGATCTCGAGGGCTTCGACCATGCGCTCGGTCATGAGCGGCACCACGCGCTTGTCCTTGCGCCCGTGGAGGATCAGCAGGGGCGCCTCGATGCGCTCCGCGCGATACACCGGTGAGCCCCGACGGAAGAGCTCGGTCCGGGCCGGATCGTCCGGCGTCCCCATCATCTTGAGCAGGTCCAGGCGTCCTGGCCGATCGCCGTGCCGGAAGCTTTCCGCGATCTCGGAATCGCCGTACAGGTCGACCCCGGCCGCGAACAGCGCGGGCTCGTCGACGAGCGCGCACAGGACCAGGTACCCACCGTACGAGCCGCCGAAGACCGCCAGGCGACCGTCCGACCACGGCTGCGCCTGCGCCCAGCGGCCCGCATCGACGATGTCGTGGACGTCGGCGTGGCCCCACTCGCCGCGGTTGGCGTGGCGGAAGGCCCGGCCGTAACCGGTCGATCCGCGGAAGTCGATATCGAGGAACGCGAAGCCCTCGCGCGCGAGCAGCAGCTTGTATGGCTGGAAGCTGCGGTACGACTGCCACGTCGGACCGCCGTGCGGGTAGACGATGGTGGGCACCCGCTTGCCGCCGCGCTTCCCGGTCGCTCCGGCCGGTCGCCAGAGCGTCCCTTCGAGGCGCAGGCCGTCGCGGGCCGTGAACGCGATGCGCTCCCCCGCCGGGACGCGACCGGGGGCCAGCGTGGCGGCCAGCACGGCCGGGCGGGAATCGGTGACCTGGCGTGGACGTGCCCCGTCGGGCGCCACCCCGGAGACCGGCAGGAGCCACAGGTCCTGCGGCCGGGTCTCGCTCTCGCCGATGGCCGCGACCCAGGCACCGTCGGGCAACCAGCCGATGGCCCGCCACACGCCGTCGAACGGCGAAATGCGGTCGGCCTTCGTGGCGGCGGTCACGGTCCGCGGAGCCTTGGGCGGCCGGCCACGGCCACGCTTGGGCGGCGCGGCGTCACCGAGCTGACGCACGACCAGATCGATGAGCCCGTCGTGGACCTCGATGTGCACGACCCGGTTGCCATCCGGGGAGGGCAGCGGGTTGTAGCCGTAACTTCCCGACGGGTCGCCATGCTCTCGCTCGCCATCGGTGACGACGATCCGGTCCCGTCCATCGGCCGATCGACGGACCACCTGGAACCAGCCGTCCGCGTCGGACACGTACAGCAGGGATCCATCGGGCGCCCATTGCCCGCCGGTGTCATGGCTGCGCTCGCCGGCCACGATCTCGCTCTTGCCCGTCGCGACGTCGACCAGGGCGATCTGCGAGGTATCGAGGTCGTCGGGCGCCTGCTGCGCCATGACCGCGATCCGGCGGCCGTCCGGGGACCACGTCATGCGCTCGACGTCGATGCCGGCGCCGGTCAGGACGGTCGCCTTGGGCGGGCGCGGGTCTCGTTGAGGACGGCCGCGCCGCGGGACCGGCGCATCGATCAGCCAGACCTGGGACCAGCCGCGCCGGCGGGACAGGAACGCGAGCCGATGGCCATCGGGCGACCACTGCGGCTCCCGCCCACCGCCCGGCTTCCCGACGACCTTGGTGAGCCGCGAGCCGTCGGCCTCGACGATCCAGATCTCCTCGTCCCGCACGAACGCCAGTCGCCGACCATCGGGCGACCACTGCGGGTCGCCGACCGACTTCTCCGACGCGGTGACCTGGGTCGGCGGGACACCCGTGCCCCGGAGCGACATCGTGAAGAGCTGGCGGGCGCCGGCCACGTCAGCCGTGTAAGCGACGGTCCGGTCCCGTGGGTGGATCCGGAACTCGCGCGGCGACTCGACCGCGACGATGCCCTCGATGGTGAGCCCGGCGGCGCCGGTCGCCGCCCCCGGCGTTCGATCCGTCGGCATCAAGCCGGTGGCCAGTCGGCCAGCGCGCACCACCGC
>JAXDKY010000107.1:0-2617 GCA_034666885.1 Chloroflexota bacterium | reverse complement strand
CGCGCCGTTCCTCGCGGGGGACCCCGGCGTCGCCGGCGACGCCGGACTCGATCACGGGCGCTTCGGCGGCGAGGGCTTCCGCGACATCACGATCAAGGCGATCAGCGGCTCGAACGTGACCCTCGCCACCGACGACGGCTGGACCCGCACGATCGCGGTGACCAGCACGGTCAAGCTCACCAAGGCCGGCGCAGCCATCGACCTTCCCGCGCTCAAGGTCGGCGACCAGGTCCGCTTCAGCCAGACCAAGAATGCCGATGGGACCTACACCGTCGACCAGATCGCGGTCGTCGTACCGAGCGTGGGCGGGACCGTCAGCGACGTCAGCTCGACCGGGTTCAAGGTCACCACCCGCGATGGCTCCGTCTGGACCGTCGCCATCAATGGCACCACCAAATATCAGTACGGGACCGGCGCAGGCACCCTCGCGGACGTGAAGAACGGCACGGTCACGCTCGTTCAGGGCACCACGACCGGTGACAACGCCATCACCGCCCTGACGGTCCGTGTCGCTGGCGACAAGGCCGTTGGCACGGTCACCGCGAAGACCGCGAACTCGATCACGATCAAGGCGCGTGATGGCTCGAGCGTGACGATCCACGTCGCCGCCGGCACCACCTACCAGGTCGCAGGCAAGGCCACGGCCACCCTGGCCGACGTGACCGTCGACATGGGCATCGGCGTCTCCGGCCGCAAGCAGGCCGACGGCTCGATCAACGCGGATACGGTCGTAGCCGGCAACGGCCGTGGCCTCTTCGGCGGCCACGGGCCTCGCGGCGGCGGGTTCGATGGAGCCGGCCTCGATGGCTCGGGCCTCGACCCCGCGGCGGGCGATCTCAGCCAGGGCTGATCTCACCGATCCGAGCCGACACCCAGACGAAGTCGGCGCGAATCAGCGCGGCGCGAGGGACAACCCTCGCGCCGCTTCTGCATGTCTGCCCTAGCGCCTTGGCGGCGCCGATTCTCTTGCTCCCTCAGTCGCACATCCTCGGAGGGACGCGTCACCCATCATGAGTCGGAGCCGTGGCGAAAACTTGAAAATCGCCTTGGCGCGTCCGCTGCGCTGAGGCAGCCGTTGTTACAGCGCCAGTCATCGTGCCGCGGTAGGCTCCGGCCCGTAGCGGAGGTCAGCAGATGACGACGCATCCCCAGGGTCATCCAGCCACGAATGGAAGCCGCCAGGTCGGCGGGACAAGACCGATCCACACGCTCGTTTGCGCGAACTGCGGCACGCCGAACCAGATCGGCCCGAGCGAACGGGGTGCTCCCCACTGTGGCAAATGCGGTAAGCCGCTGGCGTGGGTGGTCGACGCGAACGAGTCGACCTTCGAGGTCGAGGCCCGCGCCCAACCGACCGTCGTGCTGGACCTGTGGGCGCCCTGGTGCGGGCCGTGCCGCTTCGTCTCGCCGATCCTCGATGAGCTGGCTCACCACTACGCGGGACGCCTCAAGGTGGTCAAGGTCAACGTCGACGAGAACCAGGGGCTCGCTCGCCGGTTCGACGCGATGAGCATCCCGACGATCATCGTGATGCGCGACGGCGCGGTCGTGAACCGGATCGTCGGAGCCGCCCCGAAGGAACAGCTCGAGGCCCAGATCGCGCCCTATCTCAAGCCGCCGAAGCCCAAGGCAGACGCCGCCTCGGCCTGAGAGCCGGCCTGGTTGGCGTCCCCGGCAGGATTCGAACCTGCGACCTTCCGCTTAGAAGGCGGTTGCTCTGTCCACTGAGCTACGGGGACGCGGACAGCAGTCTACGCATCGCCCGCACGATGGCGAGGAACGTCGGGCCGCAGAGGAAGCCCGCCGGGGTCCCGAACAAGCCGGGGACGGCGGGCTTCGCAGGTCCGAGGTGGCCCCTTCGCCGGCGATGGCCGGACGGTGGGGACGGGGCCGGTCGGGGGACCGGATCCCACGGAGTCGACCTAGACCGTCTCCCTGGAACCCGGGACAGCTGCCCGGTTCCGCGTGACCCTCGTGCCTGCGGCTAGCCTACCTCCGCGGGCTCGCGAGGACCAGTCAGAAGCCCGATTCGGCCGTGCTATGCTCCGCGCCCCATCGCGCCGACCGGTGATCGACGTGAGGGTCAGGGAGGTTTGGACTCGTCGATGTCGGCCGGACCGAACCGAGCGCGACCGCGGGCCGCGGCCGCGTCCGCGCCGACCGCGGGCCAGCTCGCCCTCGAGCTGCCGCTCGAACTCCCGGCGATCGCCCTCGAACCCGAGTGGAAGACGCAGCAGCGCCTGTGGGGCCACTCCTTCCACCCGATGTGCTCGTACCTGGCGAGCTTCCCGGCAGCCCTCACCCACGCGTTCATCGCCCGCTATTCGCGGCCCGGCGATGTCGTGCTCGATCCCTTTTCGGGGCGCGGAACCACGCCGCTCCAGGCCTGCGCCGAGGGCCGCATCGGCGTCGGCAACGACCTCAACCCCTTCGCACACCTGCTGACCGCTTCGAAGGTCCGACCCGCGACCCGGCCGGCCGCCACGACGCGGCTCACCCAGCTCCGGCTCTCCTGGAACGGCGAGGCGACCACGTACGTCGCCCTGGCGCTGCGGGTCATCGCCGATCCGGCCGGAACGCGGATCCCGCGAGCCGGGTCGGGCGATGCGAGCCGAGC